>CAZRLL010000269.1:0-4273 GCA_964600735.1 uncultured archaeon | reverse complement strand
CATTTTAACAACAATAATACCTGAATTAATGAAAGATCTCCGAGAATTTAGGTCACCAAGTGCATTGCTAATTGGGACTTGAACAAGAGCTACTCTTATTACTTTAATATAATAAGTTATCCAACGGTTAACTTTGGTATACTTACTAGAGAGCCATGTGAATTAGGTAGAAATTAGTGTTATAGAACATAATCTGTTCAAAGTTTCAGAAGCGAATTGAAGCATGGCATTCATTAAGTTAGTAAAATCAACAATGGAATAAATGTATGTCACATATTACTGATTTCAATTTCCTCATTAAATGGTTTCTTATCATATTTTCCTTTAAATTTAATAATTGCATTCTGAATTTTTCCTATCCCGATACCAATATGGAAAACATATTTCCTCTCTTCATATTCATTCGCAGGAATTTTAAGTTTATATCTCCTTCCATTATTTGCAGTGAGGTTACCATCAATGCAGTATAGTTTAATTTCATCAAAAATTAATAGTTGACTTACACTTAAATTATTCTTCAAAGTGATGTTAATAATAAATTTTCCGGGCAAATCATTAATTTTCGTTTTCACATTTATTGAATGCTTATCATTCTTAAATTCAACGAAATCATTAGATGTGATTTCTTCCCAAAATATTTTTCCACTGAGATCGTTTATTGTTAAATGATTTTTATTTAAATTTGGTCTTGGATCTTTTGATTGTTTGTACGCATTTGGGATCATAGGGGATACTACTTTTAAATTTTCAATCCCCTCATTTAAGTCGAATTTATAATATCGCTCTTCTCTTCTAATTTTGTAGTTAATGATCTCAAAGGTTTTATTTACCAATTTTCGGTCTTGAAATATCCAATAATAGAATTTTGAGATTTCTGGACCAATTAATATTAAGTTAAATGTAATCCATAAGGGATGAAGCTCCAAAAATATTGTAATAGTTATTAATATGGTAATTGTTAATAGTCTTAATAGAAGGCTAATATTATTTTTTATAATAATCAATTTTGATCCAAAATTCATCTTGAACAGATAATAGTATGGAATTCATTTATTTATACGTTAATGTGTCGAATGATAGAATTTACAAATTTATTTAATCGATTGGGACAACAAGTTGACATGGTTAAATTCAATATTTGTTGATCTCATATTTTCAAGAGCTTCTTCTCTAAAGACTTGGATAATTTGTTTTTTGTCAGATAATTATCAACAGTAAATCCTTCAAACGCATTGTGTTTCTGGAGAGGAATTTGTGATACTGGAATGGTTCCATTCATTGAATGGCTTCCCCAAACTTCATCAATATTAGTTATTTCAATATCTCCTTCTACCGTCCCATATCCTTCCTCTTCTATCATACCACTCTCTTCAAGTTCCTCTAAATCTTCGATGAGCGTGTTACGTTCTTCCTTACCTAGCTTTCTTTCATCGAATTCCATGTGTTCTTCCTCTGTCATGTTCTCCTTTAAATCTATTAATATGTATACTTTTCGCGTCATACGCGGTTATTAAATATAACACATTGGTATAAATTTTTGACCAAATGATTCGGATAATTCTTCCTGAATTTGTTGCACCTGTAAGTAAATATTTGTGACCGGTAATCATAGCTTTTGATTCATATTTAATTTTATTATAAATAAATCCATTGAGTAATACTTCAAGAACTTCATCAATGGTGACATTATGTTCATTAAGCGAATCTATACTACCTTCATTACATTCATAAAAGAAATTATTCCAGTTAGTCATCCGGATCAAGATTAAGTATACTAGGGTACAGTCCAGAATAATAATGGACAGTATTTATTGCTAACATAACTGATTGACGGACGAGAGCTAATTTTTCAAAAAAAACCTGCTTAAAAATGGAAGCTTGGGCTGGAAAGACATCTTCGTATAAAAAGTCATATTGGATCATAATGTTTTCTACCTGTTTTTTATTTTTGGTAGCATTCCAATCGACACCCATAGAGGTAAGAGAGCGATACAATTGATACCAGAGCTGAGCGAATCTCTTATTACTCAACCGTTTGAGTCGTTTTTGGATGTCTGGTGGGAAAATCAATGGGTGGGCAATTATCACACGATTTTGATGTTGTTTCGACATCGTGATTATACCTTTAAGTTCAGTGCCAAGCTTAATTTCCATGGTCCAAATGGCGTTCGGATCCATTAAATCACCATTATATGCATTATCTTCCTCCATCCATTGTTTTACATATTCATAAATTTCATCTGGCTTTGGTTTCTCCATTTCTTTGCTCATTATAGATTTTGCATGTTGTTCTATCTATAAACCTTTTGCTTACCATATTAAAAATTTTTATGGATAGGATCTGAATTGAGTCGAACTTCACTTAATTCTACATAAAATTATCATAAATTATTTTCGCAACCATAATTTGAACATCGTACTATCCTTAAGTTAAATATAAACAAAAAAATCATAGATACGGAAAATCATTCAACGGTTGATCATCCGTATGGAAAAACATCCGTCAAAAATATCAATACGGATTCTCAAACAAAATTATATTCACCTTACAGTACTATAAACGCATTGATCGAGTTGAAGGAATTGTTTCATCATTGAAAAACATTTGAAGCTGGAATTCTAGAAAAAAATATTCGGAATGAAATTATTATTTAAATAATTGAGCAGAGAAATCCCTTTAACGCAATATTTAAAATGATTGCAATAATTTTAATATCATGTTTTCCCGAATTGGTGTATTTGTCTTTGCTCTAATGTTTTTGCAACAAATTCTTTATGCAAGCCCAGTTCTAGCTAATACATCTTGGTCAGAAGATTTTAAGGACGGAAATTACAATGATTGGGATACAATGGCTTATAATAGTTCAAATATTTGGACAGGGAAACTAACTCGAAGCGACGCCCAATTTTCAGTAATTGATGAAGCATTAACGAGCCCGGATTTTGATTCATTTCAAGATTCTGCTCATGCTTACCATGATAGTACCGCTGCATACGGGTCATGGAGTTTTGATTGGTCTATTAGTAATGATAAACAGTCTTATGATGCTGTTGAGTTTATCTTTTCGGATGAAAGAACTAACTATAATTGGTCGGGACTCCATGAAAATGAGAAAAATCTGACTGGTTATGGACTTGTCCTTGGATCCTATGACGAACCAAAAGTTTTATCTAAAACACCGGGATTAACCTTGGCAAAATTCAAGAATACGGATAATCGCAGTATTGCCAGTATTTTGTTGGATCATAGATTTGATGGTTCGATGGAAGGAACGCATCATATCAGGATTAATCGGAATCGGGATGGTGAGTTTAAGGTTTATTTTGATGGTGAGTTGACAATTCGAGTAACCGACAATGAATATAAAAGTTCGGAGAAGTTTGGATTTACTTCTTGGATTGGGGCATCTTCTATTAGTAATATTATGGTAAAAGCTTTAGCTGTACAAAATTCCAGTACAATTCATCCTGCTATTATATTCATAATTCTTTTATCTGTTGGGGGCACCGGATACTATTTAGTAAATATGATCCGGATAAAATTAAAGATCAAGGATGTAATTCCAAGTAGGTTTCTCATTAGACATATAACGGAGATAATTGATTATCGTCCAAACTTATTCTATCTTATCTTCGGTGATACATTAAGTAATCATCGAAAAATTGAAACTGAACTTAAAGATAGAGTTCCACCTGAGATTTTCAATTATAAATTTCTAATGAACCCAATTCGCTTAGTAATTACAAAATTGTTATACGAAAAGGTGGAACTAAGTTCAATTGAAATTAGAGATATGCTCCAAATTCCGTGGGGAAATTATAGCACTCATGTAAGAGCCCTGAAGAAACATGATATCATTCAGATAAAAGAAGAATTTGTCGATAGTTCAGTAAAACAAATCTTAACTCTTAGTCCGAAAGGAATTGAAGAATACAAGGCTCTTATTGACATATTAAAACAATTTCTGGATCAGGCAACTAGCGAAGATCTTTTTCTGATGAAGGAAAGTGATACATATCGATGGATAACTGATCGTTACCTATATCCCAATGATCGCCATTAGTCCAATGAAAAAAATTCTGAGCTAAACTTTACAAATTTGGTTAATAAGTTTTACGGATTAAGTTTTTAACGAGTCTCGAGAACCTTTTATCAAACAAATAGATGTGTAAATTGATCTGGAATGTTTAAAACGAATGTAAAAGAAATATATAACGCTTGGATGGTTTTGCTCTCAATATTTATTATTGCATTACTACTCCTTCCGCAATC
>CAZRLL010000268.1:0-4309 GCA_964600735.1 uncultured archaeon | reverse complement strand
CATCAGGATCGGTGGCGCTGGCTACGTACTTGAAGTAGACATCCTCGGTGGCCTCAACGGTTGATGCGGAGGTGATCACCGGCGGGTCGTTCACGGGAATCACCAGAACCACTACCGTATCCGAAGCCGCATGCCCCCAGGGATCCGTGGCTGTGAAGCTGACCGTATCGGTCCCGTTAAAGTCCGCTCCTGCTTTCAGGAGGGCTACATGGGTACTCGAATCCACCGTGACCGAAACATCGCTACCAGTATTAAAGGTTATCGCTAAGGTTGAATCAGCGTCGTTGGCGTCGCTGACTAAACTGTCCAGGTCCAGCACCAGGCTATCATCCTCTGCAAAAGTAAGGGTATCGGGCAGGCCCCAGATAGGCGGACCATTGGGCCTAGCTGCCACCTCGTTGGAGTAGTCGCTTTCATTGTAGGCGGTATCCACCGCCATTACCCGGAAATAGTAGGCCGTACCATTCACCAAGCCAGCGATAGTGATGGTGGTATCAGTGACGCTGGTGGTGCTGTCGAGTATGGTTGTTGGTGCGGCCGTCGTATCCCAGTAAACACGGTAGCGCAGGATATCCACCTCGGAATTTTGATCCCAGAGTAGAGTAATGGTGCCGTCGGTGGAATCCGTCACCGCCAGGCCCGTTGGCGCGGCAGGGGGCGAGTCCAGAATAAAGCTCTGCTCGGCAGCGAAAGGTGACCCCATGAAACCCGCATCCACCGCCTGGACGCTCCAGTAGTAGGTATCGTCCGGCAGGCCCGATATGGTCCAGCTGATGTCGTGGTTGGCATTGCCCAGGGCCGGGATGCGCCGGTAGCCGGTGGCAGCATTTGCGTGTGACGGCATAATCTGGTTGCCGCCGGCAGCCGTCCCTACGCGCAGGTTATAGTTGAGGCCCGGCGACGGGGTCTGGGTATCGGCGGCGGCATTCCAGGAAAACGTAACCGTATCCCTGGCGGTTGTGGCGGCCAGGCCCGGCGGTGCCGAGGGCTGCGTATTGGCGGTCGTGCTGTTGTTCCGGTACACGATGGAGAAAATATCGGTCACATTCCAGCCCGTCAGCAGGATATCGAGATCGCCGTCGTTGTCATAATCGCCCCACGCTACGGTGCTGGAGTAAACGTTTGCGAGGTCAGCCAGGATATCGGTAAAACTGCCCCCATCATTGCGGTAGACCTTGGCAATGACGCCGCTGTCAGTTCCGTTAAGGGTGCCGGTTAACACAATATCCAGATCACCGTCATTATCGTAGTCCCCCCACGCCGTGGAACTTTGATCTACGCCATGTAGGGGAGCGGTAATATCAATAAAGTTGCCGCTGTCGTTCCGGTAGACCTTGGCAATCCTTCCCTCTCCAGTAAGACCGGTCAGCAGGATATCCAGATCGCCGTCGCTGTCGTAGTCGCCCCAGGCGGCAGAAGCACCGTTGTAAACACCTGCCAGGTTTGCGGAGATGTCAGTGAAAGTGCCGCTATCATTGTGGTAGACCTTCGCAATTTTGTAACTCGAATTATCGTAGCCCGCCAACAGGATGTCCAGGTCGCCGTCGTTGTCGTAGTCCCCCCAGGTTACGGCACCGGAGGTAACACCTGTCAGGCCGGCTGACACTTCGGTAAAACTGCCAGCATCGTTGCGATATATTTTCGAGACTCTGGTAGTTAATGAATCAGCACCCGTAAGCAGAATATCCAGATCGCCGTCGTTGTCATAGTCACCCCAGGCCACTGAACCACCCCCTACACCTGGCAGCGGAGCGTTGATATCCACAAAGCTGGCAATATCGTTGCGGTAGATTTTGGAGATAGGTCCTGAACTGGCGTAGCCGGTCAGCAGAATGTCCAAATCCCCATCGCCATCATAGTCGCCCCAGGCCGCGGCACCATTCTCGACACCCTCAAGGGAGGAGGGAACGTGAACGAAACTACTCACGTCGTTCCGGTAGATATAGGCGATGCCGGGATAAGGACCCCAGGTAGAGTAGTCCCCCGTAATCAGGACGTCCAGATCGCCGTCATTGTCGTAGTCCCCCCAGGAAGCCGTACCATTGTAAACGCCTGAAATCCCTGCCGAAATATCCTCAAACAGTGGCGGCGGTCCAGTAATAACAAAACTCTGTTCTGGGGCCCAGGCCGAACCCGTGTAGCCGCCGTCCACCGCCTGCACTGACCAGTAGTAGGTGCCATCGGGCAGGTTGTGGAGGGTCCAGCCGGTGTCCTGTTGGGCGTTGCCCAGGGCCGGAATAGACCGGTAGCCGGTGGTGGTATTGCCGTGGGCCGACATGATTTCATCGCCGCCGGGAGTCGTGCCCACCCGCAGGTTATAGCTGAGACCTGCCGAGGGGGTCTCATTATCGGTAGCAGCCGCCCAACTAAAGGATACGTCGGCGCCAGATGGCGCAGAAGCAAGACTGGCGGGGGCCGCAGGTGGGCTATTGGCCACGAGGCTGTTATTGCGGTAGATCCTGGCGACTGCACCGCTGTAAGAACCGTTCGTTGTCCCCGTCAAGAGAATGTCCAGATCACCGTCATTGTCATAATCTCCCCAGGTTGCAGATGATAAACCAACTCCCTCCAATGGGGCCGAGATATCCACAAAACTGCCGGCATCATTCCGGTAGATTTTGGCGATTCTGCCCCCCGAGGATAACCCCGTCAGCAGGATATCCAGATCACCGTCGTTGTCGTAGTCCCCCCAGGCTGCCGAGCCTTGGCTCACGCCAGTTAACGGTGCGCTGATATCGCTGAAACTGCCGCCATCGTTCCGGTAGACTTTCGCGATGTAGGTTGATGGGGACGCATAGCCGGTCAGTAAAATGTCCAGGTCACCATCATTGTCATAGTCGCCCCAGGCCACGGCACCGTGGCTAACCCCGGTCAGGCTGGTGGAAACCTCCGTAAACTGTCCACCATCATTACGGTAGAGTTTGGCGACCCGGCTGCTTGACGCTGAAGAATATCCGGTCAGCAGGATGTCCAGGTCGCCGTCGTTGTCGTAGTCGCCCCAGGCCACGGAACTGACTTGAACGGCCGTCAGCCCGGCGAAAATCTCGGCAAACGTACCTCCATGATTCCGGTAGACCCTGGCGATGTACTCTGAACCGGTATAGCCGGTAATAAGGAGGTCTAGATCGCCGTCATTATCGAAGTCCCCCCAGGCCACGGAGCCGCTGGAAACGGCCGGGATTGGGGGGTAGACATCAGTAAATGTCCCCTCGTCGTTCCGATACAGGTATCTGATGCGGCCAAAAGTGGAGTACTGCCCGGTAACCATGATGTCCAGGTCACCATCGTTGTCATAGTCCCCCCAGGTCGCGGAACTACTATAGACGCCGCCAAGATTGGCCCCGATATCGGCAAAACTGCTATTATCATTCCCGTAAATCCGGAAGATCGCGTTACCTGATGAATCCTGACCGGTGAGCAGAATATCCAGGTCGCCATCGTTGTCATAGTCCCCCCAGGCCACCGAACTGCTGGCAACGTTGATCAAGGGAGCGAGGATGTCGGTGAAGGTTGACGGCGTGGCGCTGGCACCTGTTGACAGAGCACTCTCATTGCCGGCACTGTCTACCGCGCTCACCCAATACCAATACGTAGTGCCATTGGTAAGACCAATGTCGATGGTGCTGGTATTGGCCTTGCCCAAGGTGTCAATGCGGGCGGCCAGCATGGAATCATTGGCAGTATGGCGATATAGGTAGTAATTGGCCATGTCCGCCTCGCCGTTGGGCGACCAGGTAAGGGTGACCTGCTGATCACCGGGGGTGGCGGTGAGGTTGGCGGGGGCCTGGGCCAGCAGGCCTGAGGCTAATAGCAGTACAATAAATGTCGCTTTTCTGAGCACGGGGCTAATCCTGGTCTCTCTCAAGTTACTGTCCGTTAACCGTCACTCAAATTATATCTCGTATCGCGCTTACCAACGTCATTGCAAGCAGTGCGAAACAATCTGACCTGCCCCCGATAAGGATAATTACTTCCAACAGAAAAAGCAGTTTGATTTATGTTAAGCCCAATTAATGCTCAATCAGGTGATAGAAGTCACAGAAGGAGTTGTCAGTAGGCACTCAGCCACTGACTACGGAGAACGGAGAATCAACATTCATCATTCGACATTCGACAATTCCCCCTTTGCGTACTTTGCGCCTTTGCGGTTATCTCTTTCCTCTTCCCTGCCACTGCCACTGCCACTTTCCCCCAGCCCCCAGTTACTTCTTTCCCAGCGGCTCCACCCTGGTCAGGATATAGTTCTCAAAATAATACAATCCGGGATACTCCCCGCTTTTGTATTCCCACAGCTGGTGGTTGATGCCGA
>CAZRLL010000267.1:0-4316 GCA_964600735.1 uncultured archaeon | reverse complement strand
AAGATAAAATCGAATTTTTTAACGAAATTCAAGAATTTATTCAATATAAAAAAATCAACATTTAAATCTAAAAAAGTAACTTTATACCCTTCCCTCTGCAATGGAGTACCCAGATATAATAATCCAAGCGGAGGAGATATATTCTTACTCTCTTTCCACTTTTTGCCAAACAGGTATTTATTGATTGGTGCATGCAGTAGTAAAACATTATTCCTTAAATCTTTGGTCAAAATACTCTACCTTCGAAAAGTGTGCATATTTTAATAAAATACCCTCTTTTAGAGTCACATTGATTTGTAAAATGTAACTCATTTCTAATTTCACCATATCAATAATTATGAGCGCCTATGGGGTGAAACATTATGAAGTTTAAAAATTTATTTAATATAAATATATTGAATTTTGATTAAAATAATTTATTTAAAATTAATTAAATATCTGGATGACTTCATATCTGAGAAATTCAGTGTTTTTTTTACTTAGAAAATATTTATGAACTTGGTATTCAAGTTATGTAGATGACAATTGATCAAATCGACTATTAGCTGCACAATTGGATAATCTAATTCAAATCATTTACATGATTAATATTTCAACGAAATTCTAAATGGAATTATAAAAATAAATTTCTTGCGAAGTCTATTGCTAACAAAAGCCATGATAAAAAAATAAAAATTAGAATCCACGGACCCATCGGACCACGAAAGGTCAAGGGATCAATTAATAGATATGGAGTTTCTGAAAATTCTCGGATTGCATCTACATAAATTTGCTCATCTGATTTTGCTATCGTATCTAAAACTACAGACCATAGCAAAGGCAAAGGCTCGTCAAGAATTTGCAACAAAAACTGTTTTGATAGTGGAGTGTTTATATTCGATATGTTTCTCAATATCTCTCCCATATTCTCCTCATAGAAGTTTAGAATTTTGGATTGATGTTCAAAGGAACTGGAACCCACAGCTCTAATAAATGTATTTTCAACAAATTTTGTTTCTGCAACAATACATCTCCAATAATTTCCAAGATCAGGAGTAAACTTAGAGACATCCATGGATGGAGTAATAGTCTAATAGTACCTAAACTCTCTGTTAAACTATCATCTCAATGCTTATATTCTTGTTGATTTAATAATCATAACATTCGTACCAATCAGTGCTGTTCTCATCACATTTAGGTGTATGAGGAGTGAGGAATTGGCAGGTATCCACCAAATATTCAGCAATAGCATTTAATTTGTTTCTGGTACAATTTGCATAAGCTCGAGCGATTGTAATTTCACCCAATGTGTAAATTATCTATCTTTTCAATGTAGATAACTGAGACCACGTTAATTCCATTGATTGGTCACAAACACGCATAATTTGATCCGAGATCCATGCATCTTGAATCCTCACAATACATACATTTATTCCATTTTCTTGTGCGTATTCGATTGCCGGAATAAAATCTTGATCCCCTGTAACAAGATATATTCTATCTGCTCTTGGACCATATTTTACTAAATCTAGAGTTAACAATACATCCACCTTTTTTTGGACATATATTGGTTTTCCATCGGAATTCATACCCCTAAAACCCAGATATCCCAATTTTACATCTATTTTGTCCATAGATTTTAACTTATTGAAGAAATTCATTGCCCTTTGATGTCTGTCTGTATCTTCTTTTTTAGAATTTTTTTTGTTCAAATATGGTGGGCAATCATATACAATTGATCTGACCAATTCATCTTGATTTGAGTTTACTATGGTTTCTGAAAATTTTTTGTAATCTAATTTGAATCTTATTTCATCTTTTGAGGTAGTTAATTTCCTTAAAATCGGAGTAAGATATCCATTATCAATTAGAACAAATGCGCGTCCCATTATAATATCAATAAATACTACACATAAAAACTATGTGAAAAAATAGGATACTACCGAGTGTTTTGGATTTCAGGATACTTAGTAAAAGTTTATTACCAAACAACTCGGTGACGATACTAATATCAATATAATTACATAAATATAAAAACTATTGGGATTTGGTTGTTATCATTTTGATAAGTGATATTCAAAAAATGGGAATTCAATATTTTGGCAGGAATTACATTTGATCTCTGGGGAGTTGATTGGTTCAGCATAACTGGTCGGCACATTTTTAAGGCAAACGTACTAAATTAGCTTGGTATGGTCAAATCAACGGAATATGAAAGGCTAGCACTGTCTCGATCACGGGTTACCTCCACCTTATTTTAATACAAAATTATTTCATAAAAAAATGGAGTACCAATCTAACCTTCGTGCTTAACCTCCGCATGTCTCCCTACGGAGACATACTAATGAGGATTTCTAGTTATAACAGATAAGTCTCGATCGTGGTTTGTTGTTGCGATTAATCGATCAATACGAAACTTAATTGATCAAGCAATGATCCGAAATCCTATTGTAAATCCGGTTATTAATAATAAGATCATTACAAAATAATGTATTTTACGAGAATTAATGTATTTTAGGTCAAATAATGATGTTGTAGCCTTGAATAACCATGCCCCTCCTAGACCAATTAATCCGAAAAATTCTAACCAATAGGTAGGTCGGTTAACAGGTAAACCAGGGATCATGATTACAAAACCTGCAATTATTAACATTGAACATAAAGAGTAGAATACCAATCTGTAAATTTCCGCAAAGATTTTAGAGTTATAGGAGTTTTTATTGAATAAATTCTTTAACTTGTTACCAAGTCTGTTAAGTTTCCTCTTTTTATCAGCTAGTTTCTTGGATGTGAGTGAGAATTCAAAAATAAAAAGCAAAATCATTAAAACCATTAGAAGCCCAGTAAATATTTGATGTAATGTTCTTATCATATCTGGACTCATAAAGGTTGTAAGCCAATTGTAATAACTCCTTAATGGTTCATGATAAGTTTCATCTAACTGGTTACTATCGATTTTTGTAGGAAACGCTGCCAAACCGTAGGCTCCCACACCAGCAAAGTTTGTTATTATTGAATCATAAACTTTGGCATAATTTTCGTCATTGTTATCCTCTTGAGTAGTGTGATATTTCTTATGAAATCCTTTGTAAAGAATTAATAAAGTTCCTAATAAAATTAATTGCCATGTAAACAACCAGCCTGCTTTAGAGTGATAATATGCACTTATCGATCCCAATTTAATGTCTGTATACAGGATTACGGATACTGGTAAAATAAACCCAATAATACCCACCAACAATCTATCAATTTGAAGAAAGGTTTTCGAGTATAGAATATCATGGTTCCCTCCAATTAGTACTAAACCTGCAAACCACCAACCCAAGTAAGTTTGAATGTTATTTGAAAATGAGAAATTTGATTCTCCTCGAATGGCTATTATTAGAAATGGTAAAGCCAATGCAATTAGAGTTGATAGTTTCCAGTATTTTGTTATTACCCCATGAACATCATCCCAAATAAAATGATGTAATTTTTCTAGAGGTAGAATAATTTTTTTCAATATTGACTTATTTTCAATTTGATTGGCTTCATCAGACATGTAAGTCACCCAATAATGATAATGAATATTAAGATTTCGTGTGTCCCCTACGTGAGCGTTAGAATTTATTAAACAGAATAATTTCTACTCTTAGAGATAACTACAGACAACAACAATGATGGTCCTTCCGTTCGGTTTATTCCAATGATACTAGCGGTTGTAATGTTAAGTATTTCAAGATCTGACTTGTCCTAAATATGTTCTCGCATAATTTTTTAAATTGAAGAGAGATATTTAAATGTTAGAAAATTAGTTACATTATTAAATTATAATTTTCATTTTTTGTTCTATTTTTATTGAATATTTATGTTTTTATATTGTAATTTTTCTCAAATATTCGGTATTATACCGCTAAATTGAGGTAATACCTAGAATTATAAATTTGATTCGATGTGATACATATCTATTATAAAACAACACTGAGGGTCTGGGGTCTCAACAATACAAGATGATAAGGCTACTTACATCAATGGCTAAAATTGTTGATCAGTAATATTATTTATGGAAGTAAATGTGAAGTTAAATGATCATTGTTAAAGTAAAAGGCGATTAACCGAAATATATTATAATGAAGATTTAACAAACCGAAGTAAAGGGGTGTAAAAAATACCAAGTTTAACAGTGTTAACATGGGATATCGTAAATACCGTAATGAGTACTCTTAAGACTCTTGCCAATGAAGAAGCAATCAGTACAATCTTAGAAAAATATGAGATTTCATCTAAGTTGGAATTAGAGCTTGGAATTTTATCTTCTGAACTAAATTTTCACTTAAATGATTTAGTGGAAGCTAAAC
>CAZRLL010000266.1:0-4369 GCA_964600735.1 uncultured archaeon | reverse complement strand
ACTCCACGCGAACAGTCAAGCCCACCATTAAGCAGAAACTCGAGAAGGAGATCCGCACCGCGAGACTCGAGGTGAGGCTCCGGGCTCTCAAGAAACTCGAGAAGGGGATCCGAACTCTCAAGGGCAGGGAGAGGATCCGGGTTCTCAAAAAACTCGAGGAAAGAATCTGGACTCTCGAGGGAAGGAAGAACAAAGCGGCCGGGACCGAACTCAAGTTTGCTCGCCGTCTCTTTTACGAATTATTTAACTTGTCGGGTTTAGAATAAGAGAGGAGTGAAGTATGAAAAAGAAAGATAGCGCCGCACGCATGTCCACGCCGGCGAGACCCACCGTCAAACAGGTAAAGGCTCTCGAGGAGAGGATCCGGACTCAAAAACACATGGCGAGGCGCGTGAGGTTGAACGCCAACTCTTTATCGCTGGCAGGAGAAGGTGAAAAAAGGGGTAAAAAAATGATACTAAGTTTAATAAGTTTGATTTTGATGTTTGGTTTAGTTGGAACTGTTAGTGCCAACGGCACTCTCTACGTCGGTACAGGACAACAGTTCGATACCATCCAGGAAGCAATCGATGCTGCAAATCCTGGGGATACAATTAATGTTGCTGCTGGGACTTATGAAACAGGCGCAGTAATAATTGATAAATCACTTACACTGATATCTGATACAGGTGACTATAGAACAACTGGCACCATTCTTACTAACCACAGTGAGATCCGTCTACAAGGAGATGTAGATAATGTCACTATCAAAGGATTCAAATTTTTAGATATAACAGATACAACATTTCAAGCAGCTATTCATTCAAGCCCAGGAGTTGGCCAGAGTCACGATAATATCCTTATAGAATCCAACAGTTTTACTAATCTAGAAAAACATGCAGTCAAAACAAATGCCAATAATAATAATTTCATCATTAGAGATAATTCAGTCACCAATATTGGTACCGCAGGAGGTCAGTGGACTGGTTTTCAAATATTTTTCCTCCAAAACGGTCAAATTACAAATAACATCATTGATACTACAACATATGCTGGAATAAATCTTGATACTGTAACAGATTCCATTATTTCAGGTAACACCATCAGCAATATTGTATCAAGCGGCATTCAACTTGCCAACTCTCCAAATTCCGATTCTGTAATTAGTGACAATACAATCACCAATGCAAATACTGGTAACTCTGCTGATAAAGGCGCAATTGCAATATACCCAAATTCAAATGACGTTACAATAGAAAATAATATCTTGAATAACAATAATAATGGATTTGCTGTACGTGACAAAACTGGAGCAGTTGCTTCTGATGTTATTGTAACCAACAACGAAATTTCTGGTAATGCTGGATTTGGTGCAGTCAATCTTGCTCGAGGTGGAGGAACACTTGACGCAGAAAACAACTATTGGGGACATGCAACAGGACCTAGTGGGGAGGGTTTTGGGATGGGAGATGCTGTAAGTGCTAATGTTGATTACTCGCCTTTCCGCACAGATTCACCTCGCTCGGAAGTGGTTGTCAATGGTTATATCTTTGGCGACGATAGTCTTGAGGTCTGGAAAAATCAATACTCGGATGGTGAAGTGTTTGCCCTGGGCGATTCGGTTGCGTACTTTGGATACGGAGACTTTGCGGAACACAACGGCGCGGACTATGTTGATTCGTTTGAGTATGTATACCTAGGCGTGGCGTGTGTAAGAATACGGGAGCAAGCGGATCTCCCGAGTTACTATTTCGATGATGGGATAACGAGTTTTCAGTGGACCGAGGTAACGGGGTATTTGTATGTTGCCAAGGATACGAGCGACAATATCCATGTCCTCCACGTCACGGCTTACGTTGACGGGGGATATGTTGACTATGACGTTGACGCGATAATTAACGCCGGCGGCACTACGCTCTGGACGCCTGCCGTTGCCATTGCGTTTCAGCCGGTATACGATGGCGAAATTTCGAGCATCGATGCGACCGTGGATGATTACACGGGTTGCGTCGAGATTGTTAGGGGTACTGCTCCCGACACAGTAACCTCATACTCCAAGGCGGGTGTCGGGTGGGTGAAAAGCATTTACGATTGGGACGGCGGCACAAACGGCTATGCCCTGACCCCTCCCCCAGAACCTCCCCCGCCTTCGTCGGGCGGCGGTGGTGGCGGTGGTGGGGGTTGCTTTATCAGTACGGCCCGAGAATAGATCCCCAGGGAGACTCCCAGGAGGCGATTTCCCCCCAGGGCGACCACGAATCCCCGACCAGGCCCCCGCGTTCACCACGCGGCCAGTGAGCCACGGTCAGCGACGAATGACAGGTAAGGGTCGCCCGCCACGGTCCCCAGATCCCGGCTACATTGTAAATCATTCTGGAAGATAGTTGACAGATCATCCGATGATATGTGATAATGGCGTATCGAAACAGGAGGGAGGGACGGTGATGGAAAAGCAAGATGCCTTTGGATATTGCAGAGTGTCGGGTGACAGCCAGGCCGATGGAGATGGATTCGACCGGCAACGTGAAGCGATCACCGGGTATTGCAAGAGCAGTCGGTATCAGATCGCAGAATACTTTGAGGACGTTATCACCGGGACCGGGGATGCAGTTGATCGTCCGGCCTTTGCTGATATGTGCAAGGCAACCAATGGGACTCAGACAGTTATCATCGAACGTCTGGATCGACTGGCCCGGACAGTAGTTGCCCAGGAACATACAGTCTTATGGATGGCCTCAAAAAACATCGAGTTGATCGTGGCAGACTCAGGAGAGAATATCACCGAAGCATATAGAGCCGACCCCATGCGCCGAGCATTAATCCAGATGCAGGGTGTCTTTGCCGAACTCGACAAGAGCATGACCGCGAAGAAACTTCTGACCGCCCGACAACACACCAAGAAGAAACAGGGACATATCTCGAAAGCCGGACATCTGCTGCCCGATGGAAAATGTGAAGGTGCGAAAGCATACGGCGAACTCGATCCGGATGAGATGGAAACCGTCAAGAGGATCAAGGTACTCGGACGGAAGCGCGGAAAGAACAAGCTCTCTCTCCGGAAGATTGCGGCGGTCCTCGACTCAGAGATGCGGCCGACTCGCAGCGGCGGTAAGTGGTCGGCGCAGATGGTCAAGAACGTACTAGATCGGAAACTTGACAAGGTAAACGTCAAAGGATAGAATCTAAACATGGAAAACGATAAACTACCATTGTCTGAAAAATTCCCCCCCGGTCCTGCTTCGGCAGGTGCGTCTATGGTGGACGTTTCAGCCGGGGGGGTTTTTTTATTAGGAGGTTAAGATTATGGCAAAGAAAAAGAAGCCCGAAGAAATCCGGCAGGGTGAACGGCTCAATGTGAAGATTCTTGCTTGGGCGATGCCTCATTATAAGGAACTTCAAGAGTCCGGTGTATTCTCCGACGACGATCCGCCCGACTCCCTAAAGTTAGCAACGGTCCACCTCGAGATCCCGGCCGAGGACAAGACGGAGGCCGAAGCGGTACTTTTTTACTGGACAAAGACAAAGCGGATTCTGATTCTCCGGTGTCCGGCCATCGAGAATGAGAAACTTTGGAATGAACTGTCAGACAAAGCGGAAGCGGCCGGGGGATCTCTCGAAAATTATGTAACCGGCTTCGATGAGTCCACGTCGGCCGTCCTACTATCCCCAGAACAAGCCGCCGAGGCGCGTAAGGCCCGCGATAAACTCGGCCAAAAGATTTCCGACGAAGGAATGAGGGAATTGATCCTGGCCAGCGAGGACGACAGGAATTATATCCCCTTCGATGCGAAGGCCCAAAAGAAAGCGGCCGCCTACGATAATTATTATGTGGACTTGGACACGCACAACGCATTATGCCTATGGCCGCCTTACATGGGAACGGCCGTTGAACTGCAAGACGTCTCGAGGCCAGACACAAAAGGACTTCATCAGCTCGTCGGAGAAAAGTCGATTGGTGCTTGGTCCCTCAGTTGGAATCTATTCCTACCCCCCGAGGTATTCGA
Organism: uncultured archaeon; assembly: GCA_964600735.1. Classification (GTDB taxonomy): domain Archaea; phylum Asgardarchaeota; class Heimdallarchaeia; order Heimdallarchaeales; family Kariarchaeaceae; genus LC-2. Next base: position 386 of record CAZRLL010000266.1, on the reverse strand, counting down.
CGCCGGCGCCGGGAATCTTCTTGTCGGCGGTAGCATGGTTCGCCGGTTGTGGTGTGCGCTCATGGAGCTTTGCCGGTCCACCGGAAGCGACTCCGTGAAAACTTCGATGTCACATATCGTCCGAGCTATGGGAGCGAAGCCCGGATCCCGAGTGAACGCGGCCGCGGCCCGAGTCCTGGCCGCTCTGCACTTCTCCCACTTCGGCGGCCGGAACATAAAAACCGGAGAGAAGTTTTCTATGTGGCTGATCCCGACGTTGAAACAGTCTGGCAGGAAGGGGGAGGATCAAGTCTTTGTCGGTATCAATAAACACTATGCACAAGTCGCCCTGGCCATGGGGCGCGACGAAGATATCAAGGCCCTCGATGTGCAGTTTGCATCTATCA
>CAZRLL010000265.1:0-4374 GCA_964600735.1 uncultured archaeon | reverse complement strand
AATGCTGGTCCTCCACCTGAATCCATAAAATTTATTGGTACAACCTTGCCATTAAAATGATGTTTTCCAATATTCACCACTTCGTCTATTGAGAAAATGCCATATCCAGCACCTCCAGGCACTAATCCAACATAGAGTTTGTCCGGATCTTTGTCTAATTCTTGTGATTGATCTATTAGATCAATATAAGGAAAACCAGATATATACGCTCTGGCTTCGAATACTGTCTGCTCTGAAATATCGTGTCTCTTACTTCGAGGATCGATCCCTATTGACTTAAGAAGTGGAGATTGACGATATAGACTATTATCATCAAGTACAATTTTCGCATCTGCTGCCAGTAGTGCAACTTTTCCCTCTATCGTAGTCATAATTAAAGGGTTGATCTCGCAAATTTTTGCTTCAATTTCCTGATAAGTTAGATAGATTGTACTTATAACCTTATTTAATTGATTTTTAACAGAAGATAATTTTGAATTTTGAGTGATTAAAAATGATGATGCTTCATCAGCAATGTCTGAAGCTAATTCCATTTGATTATCTGATAATGTTTTTCGATAAATCGCATTAGGATTTGTTTTTGCAATTTTTTCAATGTCAACTCCCCCTTCTGCAGAAGCAATTAAAACTACATCAAATGTCGCTGGATCAGTAGTCACTGCTAAATATATTTCGGATTCAACGCTGAGTCCCTCTTCCAATAGAATTTTATTGACTGGATAACCTTTGATAGTTAAATTTAAAATAGAATGGGATAACTTATTGAATTCTGAAATACTGTTTGCTTGTTTTATCCCACCAGCTTTTCCTCGTCCACCAATTAATACCATAGCCTTGATCATGAGGGGAAATTTAAGTGACAAGCTATCTCCTTCCTCAATTGATTCAATTAACCCAAACTGTTTTGGGATGGGGATTCCAAATTTTTGGAATATTTTTTTTGCCTCGAATTCGTAAAGACGCATTTTTACATTTGATAAGCAATATAATAAATTCTTAAACTAAGTTATTTTTTACAGTTTACGATTTATCTTTTATGCAATATTAAAGTCAAATCATTGGATTATTGATATTTTTCATATTTTTTTGAAGTGTAAATATACTGAATGTTTATTTGACTTAATTTTGTTTATTGCATAGTATTAAACGTAATTCTGGTTCTTGTAATCAAATTACAGTATTGATTGATTAAGCATTTGTCTAATTAATTATAATTGCGGATTATGAGCAAAATATTCGGTATAGTATTACAATGTAATACGAAACACAAAATTATAATGCGCATTTGCTAGAATTTGACAGTTTGGAGCAGTCATGAAAGTACGTAATTTTAAAAATGTTTCAAGTAAATTTAGAAATGCGCAATTGGATGGATGATAATACGCAATTGAAAATATAATCCAATAATCAGTTTCATATCCATCCTATAAGTGTTAAAATCATTGCTCTGAACGAACAATCCCGTTTGAAGGGGGTTTTTCGGACACAAATTTATACTTTTTCTTAATTTTGAGTTCTTTATTTTTTCATCTGCTCTTTCAATTCATTGGGCAAATTCAGTAAATAATCTACAAGTTTTGACATTCCAAATTCAGATTTCTCTTCTTCTGTTGTTAGATCATTGACTTTGTTATAGAGATCAAATGCCCGGAGTATTTGAATTTCAGATATTAACATTGCTTCTGGTATCCTAAATGCAATATACCCAACAATTAATACTGCCAAAAGAATAAATATGTTTCCAAGATCAAATAAGAAATTCAAGCCAATTCCAATAACAGCATAAAGACCATAGGATATCCATGCTGCAAGCCATAATTTTTTAGCAAGGATGATTCTTTTAGTAGGATTAAATGGATTAACCTTAATATAGGAATAGATTAAGAGAACAAGTGTGAAAATGAGAAACAAGTACCATAATTGGTTGTATGAAGATGAAAGAATAATAGTTCCTCCCTCAGTTTTAACACCAGCACCAAATGGATGAGTGCCAGAAAATGTATGCGGTAATTCTAGAAATAAAACTTTAGCCTTATCAGGTGGTTGATCAAAAATTTCAAAGAATAAACCCAGTAACATAAGAACTGTATACCAAATCACACCAGTATACCAGATAATTTTTGGGGGCTTTTCCCATAAAATTTTGACAGAGTGTAGAAATAATACAAATATCATTGTTGAAAATATCCATTGTCTTAATTGTTCTAAAATAAGAAGTTCATATATTCCAGACAGTGAAACCATAAATAATCCCAAACCTCCCAAAATGAAAAACATAGCAAAAAGTCGAAAATCACCAAGCTTTGTCTTGAAATAATGTTTCAATAGAATAGTAGATGGAATGATTATAATAATTGCACTAACTACATCAATTATAGGAATAGCTTCAGCCACGATAAAAAAAAATAACTCTGTAAATAAAAAGATTGTTCTTTTCAGTTACATTATTGGTAATATGAAATTTGGTTCAGCGATAATAGTAAAATGCGTCTTTTGAGCATAATACGCATTTCACAGAATTTGATAGTTTGGAGAGTTTTGATACAAAAAACTTCAAACTATGTTTGAGATGGATTTATACCAACTAGGAATCAAGTTGGCGATAATAACTAATTAAACCCCCAGCATCAAATATTTGCAATAACTCTTTAGGTAATATAGAAAAATCATAAATCGCCCCATTTTCGATTATTCCCTCATTTAAATTGAGAATCAAAGGATGTTCAGGATTGTATTTATCGACTAATTTAGGTAATACGATTATTGGTAGTCCCTGATTTATTGCAGAACGATAGAAAATCCTAGAAACAGACCGTACAATAACTGCTTTCACCCGAACATTGGCTAATCCCACAGCAGGGTGTTCTCTTGAAGAACCACATCCAAAATTATCTCCAGCAATTATGATATCACCTTGTTTCACTCTCGATGCAAAGGATTCATCCAATCCCTTGAAGAGATGTGGTACAATCTGTTCCGGATCCGATGACTTGATATCGTAAGTCAATCCTCCAGCAAACATTTGGTCCGTGCTAAAATCATTCACATTTCTGTAATCCCACACACCATCACGATATCGATCATCATCTTCTTCGATCTGAATTGTAGTTTCCTTTCTTTTTGAAAATGAGATATCGGGAGTAGTTTTAGATATTTCAGCGTTCAAGAAATTTCTAGGATCAACTATCTTCCCAGCAATGGCTGATGCTGCAATTGTAGCAGGAGAACCTAGAAATACTGAGGATTTCTTATTCCCCATTCGACCAAGGAAATTTCTGTTAGCAGTTGATAATACGGTGCAATTGTTTGCAGGTATACCCTGTCCCTTACCCAAACAAGGTCCACAACTACTTGAAAGAATAGTTGCTCCAGAATCAACTAATGTCTCGATTATGCCTTCCTTGATGGCTTCAAGATAAATTTCACGTGATGCAGGAGCTACAAGGAATTGAACTCCAGATTTAACCTTCTTCCCATTCAGAATTGATGCTGCGATCTTTAAATCATCAAATCGGGCATTAGTACAGGTTCCCAAAAATGCTTCTTGTATAGGAATTTCATCCATATTCGAGAGTAATTGGATGTTATCCACTTGATGTGGTATTGCAGCTACGGGAACTATTTCTTCCAAATTTATTTCTAATTCACGTGAAAATGTAGCATCCTCATCACTCCAATATATTTTTTCCAGGTCCGAAAGAGAAATATTATGATGTTTTTGTTTTAACCAATCTTCTAATATAATATCTGATGGAAAGATAGCTGTTTTTGCCCCCATTTCCGATGCTAAATTCGCAAGAGTCATTCTTTCTGATATTCCTAATGCGGAAACACCCTCTCCATGATATTCAATAGCTTGGTAATTTGCACCTGATGAACTGATTAATCCCATTATCCATAATGCTAGATCTTTAGCATAAACACCATTGGATAATTTTCCATTTAATATGATTTTGATCGTTTCAGGAACTCGAAACCAAGTTCTACCAGTTAACCACAATCCTGCAGTCTCTGTTCGGTCAAAACCTGCCGCAAAAGAGGAAAATGCTCCACTAGTACATGTATGCGAGTCAGATCCCACAACAAGCATACCAGGTAAAACGTGATTGGACATTAACTGATGACAAATACCCTCACCAGCATCATAGAATTTTTTGATATCATATTTGATCACAAAATTTCGAATTGTTTGGTGGTCATTAGCAATTTTTACCGAAGTTGGCGGAGCATCATGATCCAATACGATAACCAATCTATCAGGAAATTTTAGGTTTTTACCACCCATTTTTTCAAATGTCTTCTCAATTGACGCTGTGTTGTCATGTGATAGAATCAAATCTGGTTCTGCATATACAATATCTCCTGCTTTTACAT
>CAZRLL010000264.1:0-4399 GCA_964600735.1 uncultured archaeon | reverse complement strand
TATGGAAGTGCTTCCGGATTTTACGAATTTGGACCCATAGGTGAGCTAATTCGTCAAAATATAATAAATCTATGGCAGGAAACCTTCATCAGTTCAGAAGAGAATGTTTATCAGATATCAGGTTCCACCATACTACCTGAAAAAGTCTTTGCTGCCTCAGGTCATCTTGATTCTTTTAATGACCCATTATCTCAATGTACTAAGTGTAATTCAATGTATCGTGTGGATCACATCGTCGAGGAACAAACTGGGTTAAAGGTAGAGGGGAAATCAATAGAAGAACTATATGATTTGTTAGTAGAAAATAAGATCGTATGCAACCGATGTCAAGGAGAATTATCAAAACCTAGAAATTTTAATATGATGTTCTCGACCAATATTGGTCCGACTAAAGGTACTCGAGGTTATCTTAGACCAGAAACTGCTCAAAATATTTTCCTCAATTTTAGACGAATCAGTCATGCCATGAGAGCAAAATTACCATTTGGAGTAGCTCAAATCGGAAAAGCATTTAGAAATGAGATCTCACCCAGGAATTTTCTGGTTAGACTGAGAGAATTCGAACAGATGGAAATTGAGATGTTTGTGGATCCAATGGAATTAAACAAGCATCCTCGTTGGGATGAGGTCAGTGAAATTGAGATCAATTTCCTTTCGCAGGATGCTCAGCAAAAGGATGAAAAACCTGTGAAAATTAAACTTGCAGATGCTTTGGAAATGGGAATTATTCCCAATCAGTATTTAGCCTATTACATGGCTTTGGAGACCGAATTTATAAAAAATTTAGGCATTGATTACCAGAATTGCTGGTTCAGGGAATTACTGGATCACGAACGAGCACATTACAGTGCAGCTAATTACGATTTAGAGATACAATTTCCCTTTGGAGTGGTTGAGTGTATTGGATTGGCATATCGCACCGATTATGATCTGAAAAAACACCAGGAAAAATCAAAAACCAAGATGCATCTTGATGTAGCTGGAAAAAAAGTAATTCCACATGTAATTGAACCCTCTTTTGGATTGGATAGATTATTGTATGCAGTACTTCTATCATCTTACCAAAAAGAAGGACGTGATTGGACGTGGTTCAAGTTTGTCAATGCGATTGCCCCATGGGAAGTACTAGTAACGCCCCTTGTAAAGAAGGATGGGATAGCAGAGGCTACCAAGGAATTATTCTGGCAATTAAAGGATGAGGGAATTGAAGCAATGTATGATAAATCCGGAGCAATTGGACGCAGGTATGCCCGGGCTGATGAGATTGGTATACCACTAGTAGTAACCTATGATTATGATAGCTTGAATGATGACACCGTTACAATTCGTAATCGAGACAATACGAAACAAATCAGGGTATCCATTGAAGAATTATCATCAATTATTAGGGAATATATCTTACAGATTGCTAACTGGGAAGATTTGGAAAAGGAATTTGGGATAGTTAAAAGCTCAAAATAATTCATAAAACGAAATATCCTCCAGAATAACTATAATAAAATGGTACTTTTTTGTATAATTAATTCAAAATTTAACAGATGTTCTATGAAAAATAAACTTTAGTTTTGTTATGATTATAGTTATGAAAATCTATGAAAACAGTTTAGAAATGATTGCTAACAAAATTAGTCTTTATTTCGCTGTTAATTTTTTTTCAAGTGTAAATCGATCGATTAATTTCTGTGAGCCTTCGGCTTGAGTTGTTAATTCCTGGGCAGCAGATGATAATTCCTCAATAGTTGCTGTCATCTCTTCAGCTGCAGCGGCGACTTCTTCAGCAGAAGCGGCAGTCTCTTCTGAAACCGATACCACATTAACCATCGTTGTTGATATTTTACTAAACGAGTCCTGTAAGTTTTCTGCAATTTCATTCGCAACTCCAGCAATCTGTTCAGCAGCTACCTTTGATTGATCAGAGAGTTTTCTAACATTTTCAGCAACCACTGCAAAACCTCTACCATAGTCACCTGCTCTTGATGCCTCAATTCCGGCATTGAGTGCCAGTATGTTTGTTTGTAAGGCTATTTGAGAGACCTCATCAGTATTTCCTTGGATTTTCTTGATAATATTATCAACCATGGATGAAGTTAGACGGACATCTTCGTTGACCTCTGAAATCAATTCAGTCTGTGAGGTTGCACCATTAGACATGGCTTGAGATGTACTGGCAACTTCTTCTGCAGAGGCGTTGATCTCCTCAGAACCTGATAAAAGGTCTTCACTGGTAGTAGTCAGAATTCCTGATGATTCCTGAATGGAATTAACAGTGGAACGTAGTTGTTCAGCCATTGCAACAAAATTTACCGTTAATTCACCAACTTCATCTCTTGTAACTTCCAATTGACCCAAATCTTCAGTCAAATCTCCATCAGCAATTAGTCGTGATATTTGTGACAATTTTATTACTGGATTTACTGTAATTCGAGCAATCCAGGTAGTAATCGCAATTATGACAAAAGCGACAAATACGACTAATCCAATTACTAGGATAACAGTTTGATTGGTAATATCTTCAATAATTCCCTTTTGCTCGATAATATGCTCTTCAATTATTTTTTGAACATCAAAAACTTCTTTTTCTAATGCTCCTGTTAATTGTTCCAAATTGTTTACATATATACCCAGTTGGGTGATCAAATTTAGCCATTCTGTTGTTTCGGTTTTCAATCTAGTTAGGTCCGCTGCAATCTCATCTAAAATTGCTACAAGTGTTGAATCATTAGTTCCAACTGTAATTCTTAGTTCTGCAAGAATAACTGAAAATTGTCTATGTTCGGATATATCTGCATCATTCGTTGTATCAATATTACCGTAGACATAATTTACATGTTCTGCCTGAGAGGGGTTGAAATCAAGCTGATAGAGATAGGATTTTGATGATGCCATCCATAATCCAACACTAAGTTCAGCGAGTAATTCTTTTATGGTTTTAACTTGATCAATATCGATAAATCCTGTTAAATTATGACCTAATTGGTTTTCAAGATCATCAGTAACCTCTTCCAATTCCTCCTCAAATTTATCACCTTTTATTGTAACCGCATCAACAATAGCAAAAATGCCATTTTCTCCACTTGCAACGCTAATGATGTGATCAACTGATGCTTTTAGATCATCGATATGTTCTTCTAATTTCTGAGCCTCTTCTTGATCCATTCTTGCCAGTCCCGCATCTAAATCAATTTTTTCTTGGGTATATTCTCCAGTTGCGATTTCATAATCTGCGAGTGCTTCAACAGCTGAAACTCCTTCTGGCATAACTATGTATAGACTCAAAGCAATAGTCATTTCATTTCCAGAAACAGCAATTTCACCAACAATTTCCTCAACTTCCATTTCATTTGCAATTAAAGATTTAAGATTTTCTATATGATTATTCATCTGAATAAATACAAATGATATTGTTGAAATGATTAGAATCATTGAAATTATTACAAATACAATTATCTTAGTTTTTAATTTCTGATCCTTCAACCAACCACCTAAAGATTTAGATTTTTTAGTCAATAACATAATTAACCAAAAAATAAGTATAATGCAATATATAATCTTTATGTTGCTATAAGAAACACAAATTGATTGTGTGGTAAATTTTCACGTAAAATAAAAATATGAATTCCACTATTGTATAAAAAAAATGTTGCTCAAAATTTCTACAAATTAATGAATTCGAGTCACAAATGCAGATAATTATTGAATTAACTAAATATGAAATATTATTTTTACTTCAATTTGGGTATATTATAATTGATTTGAAACCTCGAAATATTCAATTGAATAATATTATGAAGATAAAAAGTTAACTTCAGTAGTTTATGTACTATATTACAGATTATACCTTAAGAGTGCGTCAATGTCGTCAGACTTAACGATTTTAAATAATTGAAGATGACTCACCAATTTTCCCCCGAAGGTGACGAGGGATAATAAGTAGCTCCTAATGTTGTAAAACTAAGGAGTAGTGGTGGCATGATCCCACCATTAAGAATAAGAGTCCTTTGAGTCTAAACTTCTTACAAAAAAAAATTAACTTTTTTTGATCATAGATATTAAATATTCCATAAAATACTAAATTAAAATAAAAAATTAATCTACAATTCTCCAAGAAATTTTATTAACAATTCATTTTTAGACTTGTAGTGATTATAGTTTAAAATTCTTTGAAAATACAATAGAAATGATTGATAATAAGATTAGTATTTATTCAGCTATTTATTTTTTTTCAAGTGTAAATCGATTAATTAATTTCTGTGAGCCTTCAGCCTGAGTTATTAATTCCTGAGCAAAATAAATTCAATAAAATATTATATTTAGAAAGTTAAAGACTATTTTCAATCATCAAAATTTTATAGACAGCATTTATTCAATATTTGTGGATATTTGGGAGCATTTCATTGAT
>CAZRLL010000263.1:0-4401 GCA_964600735.1 uncultured archaeon | reverse complement strand
ATGAAACAACATAAAAGAAGGAGGAGGAAATCACGGTTTCCTAATTTGGTAATAATCACATTCATCCCTATAAGAACACGGACCACACTTCGCCAAATTCCTGGATCCTTCTGCTTCCCTTTCTTTCTTCCAGAATTTTACGAGTTCATTTAGTTGTATGATTATATCCGATTTGTTTTTCTGGGAAAAATCAAAAATATGCAATCTAATTTTAGGATTTTCCAGATGGAATTTGTGTATTGATTTATTTTTTAAATGATATAGGATTGGATTAATTAATCCTTCTTTTTCGATACTTTGTTTTACTTTAGGTATTACAATCTCAAGCTCTGAAGTATCAAATCCCATTTTTTCTATAGCAAATCCATATAAAAAAGCTTGAAATTTTTCACCTGGCCATACTTTATCTAATTTTCCTCCAGTCGATTTTATTTCAAATAAGTATCGGGGTTTAGAATTTTCGAATACTACTCCATCATGGATCCCAGCAATTGAAATTTTCTGATATTGATAGAATACTGGAAATATTGAAACAACTTCTTTACCCGCTTCAATATCATTTACCAGTTTTCCTGCTTCAACGGGTTCAACAGGTATTAATTCCTCATGAATTTCAGTTCCCAATTTCTGTTCTGCAGTAGGTTCAGGTTTGTACTTAATATCAAATTCCAATTTTTTCTCACAATAAAGCTGAGAGGCTAGAGATGAGATAAACAATTGCTCAAAATCATGTCTTAACTTTATTTCTGAATTAATAACCAATTCATCAAAATTAATTAGGTTGTCTTGCCATGATTTCATTTTTTCTAAACATATAGATTATTAATATATAAAATAGAGAAATGTATTCCTTATGGTTCGAATTTTTGATTTAAGAATATCAACAATTATATCCCCCGTATTTGTACGATCCCATCCGATTAATTCTCGGGGGGTTGTGGAACTGTTAAGACCTGTCCCAAATTAAAAACGCGTACTGTCCCAATTGTCTTCAATCTCCGGTGCCTTCTCACTTGGTTCTGGCAAAACCTTTCTAATAAAAGCAGTATCCAAATCCCTAGTAAAAATAGTACCAGTAATGGCTAAACTCAAAGCAATATTGATATCCACTATTTCTTTTGGATGGATTATTCTTCTTAATTAATCTGGAGAGGAGGCTGGTAAACAGCTTTTTCTTGGTTCCAGTATTCAATCCACTTAGAATATTCTAAATTAACAATAAAATAAAAATATAAAATCAATAAAACCATCCTAATGAATTCAAGATACTATTGAACATCAGTAAAATACAATAGATAATCAGTTGTTATAGTTGATTTTCCCATTTTTTTTAGAGCCCAGATGATCTGGTCACGATGATAGATTGAGTGGGTAAGATATTGCATATAGAAATCTTATCCCAATTGAGAGAGGAGCTAGGTTCCTGGAGAATATTACGTTATTCAATTCTAGTAACAAACTCCATAAATTTTCCCCCCCCAAACATGGTAGTTGGCTAAATTTTCTATATCCACATAAAACAGAATCCACACACGTTTTTAATTTTGATCTAATTTTTCTTGTCTTAAATCGTTTGATTTACGTTATTTTGGGGAACCTTATTATATTGCAATGTCGTATTAGTTTATAGATAGCAAAAAGCTGGGGTAAATTAAAATGGAAGAATATCGCGTATTAGATGAAAAACAGATTTTTGAAACGATAGAGCGAGCAAAAAATATGGTAGCATATGGCACTATAAGTAAAAATAAACTTGAGATAATTGAACAACTTTGCCTCAAGATTACTTCACTACAAAACGATATAGAGTATAATAAAGCAAAAACCAAGGATGAGGGTATTCTGCTAAAATTAACCAAATTGCGTGAAGAATTAAACTATATTCACGAATTAATGCATGAAAATTAATTCGATGCAAATTTTTCATAAAAAATATCATTTTGAAATTTAAAATTATTAGTATTTTATCAAAATTCAATTTTTTGTCTAGTGGATTTTTATATGTGATCAAATTTACAAATGTAATGGATAGCGATCCCATCAAATTTCAACCATCCATGATTAAAGAAGCGGAAAAGGACTTCAGTCAGCTACATATAACTGAAAGACAGGAAAGGATAGCTGAAGAAATTGCTAAAATTCTGCATATGTATCTAGGACTGGGTGTAGATTTACTAAGGGGAATGATAAACAAGACTCTAATTGATTGGCAACTTGACAATTATAAGCCATTGGAACTTTTTGAAACGGCGACACCAGAAGATCGAATTGAATTTTTTGAAAAATTATCTAAAACCCTTAACGAAAAATATCTTTCACCTATGCTTGATGAAAATGTTACACAAATGGCCCTAGATTCTGCAATTGAAAATGCATTCATTTTTTATCAGGATAAACATGCTTATCGATAAAGTTGCATATTTAACATAGCAAATAATAACTTATATGAAAATTGATAGTAAATTCAAATCTATGGATCCAACTAATAAATTTGCATTAATAACTGGAGCTTCAAGTGGAATTGGTAAAGCGTTTGCCATTAAATTAGCCGATCAGGGATATGATCTCATTTTAACCGCAAGAAGGGAAGAATTACTATTAGAATTGTCCAAAGAATTAGAAAAGACTTACCACATTCATACAATAATAGTTGTTGCTGATTTATCGACTAATGACGGAATAGACCTGGTACTAGCTGAAATCAAGAACCACAATAATATATTTTTCTTGATTAATAATGCAGGTTTTGCTATTTTGGGAAAATTTGAAGAGATTCCCTGGACTAAACATAAAAACATGCTTTCAGTTCATATTAATGCACCAACAAGACTAACATATGCTGTCCTTCCCAAAATGTTAGAAAATGACGAAGGAGTAATAATAAACGTTTCCTCAGTTGCAGCATTTATTTCCAGAAGAAGTTTATATGGCCCCACTAAAACTTATCTCGTAAGTTTTACGAAGATGTTAAAGACAAGACTAAAGGGATCAAATATTATAGTTCAGGCACTGTGTCCTGGGTATACATATTCAGGTTTTCACAAGACTGAGGAATACGAAGGGAAGGATCCATATTCGAAAATACCGAAACTTGCCTGGATGACATCAGAAAAGGTAGTTGATGTATCTATGAAAGCATTAAAGAAAAAGAAAACTGTTGTCATAACAAGTTTTAGGTACAAATTATTCATAAAGCTCATAAATTGGGGATTAATAAAGGTTTCATAGGGATGTAGTTTCCTATCCAGCCCATTTTAACTAAGTTGAATTATTTAAGTAAAAAATATCAAATTACTAGTTCCCAAAAGCATAAAAAATATTTCAATTAAAACTATCAAAATTGCCAATATTATTAAAAATAAACCATTTTATATAAAAATTTTCCATTATCAAGATAAACTATCAGTTTAAAACTTCAATTTTTTAATAATTCATGTTAATCGAGCGATTCACAGAAGTTTTTTATAACAGGAGTTTATTTGACATTTAATCTTTCATCGAGAGCAGGGAAGAAATATGAAGACACGTGAGGGAACATTAGTCCTACTGGTATTACTATTTGCAAGTGGATTTTACTTTGGAGATCAAATTCCTATAATTAGCGATTTGATCGATTTAGCACCATTCAATAATTCGGATTTAGATTTCGATAGTTTGAAAACTATGGATATATTCGATTCTTTACCAGATTATGATGATTTGTTTGATTCAGATCGTTGGTTTGGCTCAGATAATAGGTATAATACAGGTTATGACCCAAATGATTTGGACAGAATTTCTGGTTTTCCTTATGGAGATCAGTGGTATGATTCTGATGATATTGGTGGAATTGATCCAAGAGAAAATAGTGAAGGTGACGTTTTCGAGCCATCACCTGAATATAATGATTCAAATCATGATTTTCCACTTATCTCTCTTGATGCAACTGGACCACCGTCTATTGTTATTTCTCCAAGTGATTACGCTTATCTTCAAGGATCTACTGGACATACTCTTGAGTGGGTGACTATTGATTCAGATCCAAATAATTATACAATATTCAGAAATGATACTCAAATTGATAGTGGGTCATGGAGCTCTGGAGTTCCCATAGTCATCAATATAGATGGATTATTGGCTGGACCATACAATTATACAATTTTAGTTACTGATTTAGAGGGAAATTTTGCTACTGATACTGTTTTTGTTTTTGTTTATGTCGATGGGAGCAGTGAAGCTGTGATTCATATAGATAGTAATTCTGCTTTTATTAACTATTCATCTTCTGGAAGTGGAACTCTTATGAATCCTTATATTATCGAAGATTACCATATTAGTGATTCGAGTAAAACGATAGTTAAAATCGAAGATACAGATGCATATTTTATTTTGCAAAATAATTATTTAGATGGAATAACGGGT
>CAZRLL010000262.1:0-4487 GCA_964600735.1 uncultured archaeon | reverse complement strand
TGATCTTATCCTTCAATCTAGTCTTATCAAACTGCTTTTTTTCCAAATAAGTCTTCTCTAATTTAATTTCCTCGACCAACTCTTTTTTATTTATTGTATTAGCTTGAACTAAAGCATCGTCCAACAATTCAAATGTATTATCGCCGTTGTTGAGCAAGGAGATCCTGTATTTAATTATTAATAATTTACATTTTAATTCAGGGGAATCAATTGAGTCAATTGATTCCAGAAATAAGTCCACTAATGACGGTAAATCAGAATCAATTTCTCCAATTTTGAATTCATCCAATAATATATCAGCAAGAAGCAGCATACTCATAATTTTCAACCCCATAAGTATATTGTCCTCATGAATTAATTCGTATAAGATTTCTTTTACTTCACCTGATTTGTATGGTTGTGTTGAGTACATATACCTAGCCTTAGCCACCTTACTCAGGTGAACATCGGTTAATATCTCTGAATTATCAGCAATTGACTTGAGACTTATCAAATGTCTCTTAGCAGTATCAAAATTCTCCATATCACAATTTTTGAAAATCAACTTATAATAACAAAATGGCATGATATCAGTATTAGAAATAGATTCTTTTAACTCGATTATTTTGTGTAGGTATTTATCAGCTATATCCAATTCTCCTATGTATGTGTGAGTGCGGGCTAATAATAAATAAAAATTGGCAATCTCATTATAATCGTTCATTTCCAAAGCAATAGAAAGCCCTTCATTTGCCAAGCGAAAAGCTTCTTCGAAATCACGCTTTCTTTGTGCAAGTACTACTAAATTATTTATTAGCACCATAACTCTAACAGTTACCCCCAGTTTTTCAAATCCTGTCCTGCTATTAGAATAACATTGTTCTACCTCCTCAAACTCTCCCAAACGTCTGTATGTTGCCCCAAGTGTATTTTGATTATTGGCAATATCAAATTCATTTCCATATTTTTTTCTCAATTCCAACGACTTAATCAAATAATCCAATGCATTATCATATTTTCCTAATAAGTTAAAATTATATCCCTTAAGATGGAGTAGATAAGCATAATCATAATGTAACAGCGACTTATGTAGATAGACTGCAATATCATTATTTCTGCTCTCATATAATTCATCTCTTTCTTGGTCAGTCAGATTATTCCAGATTTCAATTGACTTTTCTATAGTATTATTGGAATGTGCAAAATCACTTTTGTAAGAGTATATCAGTGCTAGTAATACCTTCAGATTAAATTTTAATTTAATTGGGATATCTTTTAAAATTAATTCCTCTATTTTTTCTATCGAACGATCATATTCATTATTTTCGTATAAATCAGAAATTACTTTAATGTGTGCAAAATTTTCAGAGTCGTGCCCCAAATGAAATTTTCTCCTCTCATTGTTCAACTGATTGTATACTGATGTCAAATCTGTGAAATTGAATAAACCTGGCAAATTATTTCTGATCGATGATTTATCCTGAGGATCCAAATCTGAAATATCATCCATTACCTCAAATTTATTATGCAAATCGACCAATATCTTCTGATAATCAGAGTTAATTGTAGAACGAAACCATCTGCACCAACCGGTTACAAAATCAGTAAGCATAGCAGATAGTCCATTTGGCAATCCTGAATATCCTTCAACAACAAGGTCTTTGTTCCTCAAACTAATAATTATCTGATGCTTGGTATCATCAACCCTAAAATGGGCAAAAGGCTTGGATTCACTAGAATCTGAAAGCAATATTTCCAAACCATACCAGAATAGGTTTTGATAGAAATTCTCCCCAAATTCATCATCAAAGGTTTTTTCAAATAAAATAACATATCGCTCATCCATAAGGCGATTGATCTTCAATCTGGGATCTATAAGCGATCGAAATTCTAATTTTTCATATAATCTCTCCTTAATATCTTGTTGATAAAATTGCATTATTTATCCTCCATTGAATCAAATTCTTCACTAATCTTATTGGGCAGAAATTTTGAAAAACCCATTGCTGAATCGATAATAAATTTCTGTTCTTTTTCTATTAACAGCCTGACAGATGATAATTTTAAATACTCAATATCTTTTATCCTATCAGTGATCGTCTGAATTTCGTGAATATCTCCAGATTTATCAAACCATGCACGGTAAATTTCACGAATAAAATAGCATAATAATCTTTCATCTAGTACGCGGTGACCCTCCTCGGTAATTCTCAGATGTTTCTTTCTACGATCAGTATCACCAGTGAAGCCCCAGTAATATTCAAACCACTCTGGCCTTTTAGATACAGTATTGGAGACTCTTTGGTCAATACTCTTCTTTTCAAGAAAAAAAAGCTGGATACAGATTTCTTTTGCCCGATCCAAGGGAACAGTATCACTAGTTATGGAATTACCACATGCCAAGTAAAATCCCAGTAATATCTTTTCGTGAGTATCCATTCGTGTATAACTTGGCCTATCGGTAACTGACTTATTTATGTTTGCTAGAGACTGCACTAAATATAATCATATACGGTAATATTTAAAATTGGATATACTTAAGACGTGTTAAGTATCTCATATCAAATGTGAGTTCAAAATTCGTACTCGATATATGTTTCATAAGGTATTCGAATTATACAAGTTAAGAAAAAATGTCATTTGACTACGTTTTATACTGTATTTTAACTCACTTCATTTTGCAGTAAATGATAGAGTAGACGAAAAATGGATTTTCACAAGAACAAGATCATTACACAGGTCTTCCGTACAATTCCAATGCAAACTTTTGATATTTAATTTCCATTGATATCATTTCTTTGACTTTTTCTTTTTGCCTTACCTTATCAATTTTATTATTGTCAAGATATTCTTTCTCTAACCGTATTTCTTCGATTAATTCATCATTTTTTAATTTATTTGCCTGTGATAATGCCTTATCCAACCATTCTGATGAAATCGAATTGCCTATCATACGTGGACCATCGATGAGTTGTACTCCTGGTAAAGTAAAGGTGACTGGTATCACGGATGTTATCGAGCAAAAAGCAATTGCATTGCAGTATATACAGGCAAGAAATCCCGATCTGGTTAACAAATTATTCTATGCTAAATACGATCCAAAAGCCATCTGGATAGATGAGTTAAATCCAGTTTTTGCAGATAGATTTCCACACGATCAATAGTAAGTTAGACTGAATCGACCAGGAATTGATCAGGTAAATGGATGTTTTATAACCGAAGTCCCTTCTGGAAATCAGAGATAATACTTTTAATTATCTCCTTTCTACTCAGGTTAATTTTATCTAGCTCTAGCAGTTCTGGTACCATTTCTCTCAAATTATATTCATTTGCAATAAAATTTATCTCATTAGTCAATTTCTCTTGTTCATCCTTGTCCCCACCAATAATGGTTACCCGGTACTGGAGGCTAAGAAATTTGATTTCTAGATGTTTTAGAACATATTTTTTACAAAATTCAACTGAACTTTGAATTAATTCTGAAAATTGGAGATCCGAGTTTGGATTTGTGAGTTCAATATTAAGGATCTCATAAAAAATTTCTAAAGCTAATTTGGATATATCTAAATTCTCCTCATTAATTAAGTCCAATAAGATATCTTTAATATTATCCAAATCAGCATCATTTTTGAATAACACAGCTGCATTTGTCATCATATATAATTTCGAAACGTCTTCTAATTGTCCATGTTTATTATTAAATATTTTGAGTTCATTCAAATACTTAGAAATCTTTTCATCATCGTCGAATTTAATATTTAGCAGAATTAATTCGAATATATACCCAGCATAATTGATGTGATCATCAGTCGTTTGATCCTCAATACGGTGATAAAAATCTTTATTGGATTCTAAGACTTCATGGGCTTGGTTAAATTTCGCTTGATTGACCAGACAAATAGACTTCAGGTAGTAAAGGTTGTATTGTATAGATTTGTTATTTATTTTAATACAGTACTCTATACCTTTATCGATATCAACCATAGCCGTATCAAATTTCCTCCATTCGATCAATAATAAGATTATATTTCGAAGTATTTGAATGATATTTTCTTCATTTTCTAATTCTTGATAAATACTGAGGGTTCTTCTGTTATATGATTCTGCAATTTTAAATTCTTTTAGTCTATGATACTGCACACCTAAGCTATTCAATGTATCAGCTACATCAGGAATATTCCCATATTCTTGTTGTAATTCCAGACTTTTTTTCGCATAATCTATACTTGTATAATATTCTCCAAGATATCCATACATTGTTCCCTTCAACCGTAACATGACCGGGTGATCCAGCATCAACTCTTTATCTTTGTATTGCATGTCAGAGTTTATTACCCTATTACGGTCAGATGTTAGAATATTCTTTTCTTCTACTGACAGCAAATTATATTTACCCATAGCAATTTCAATTTGATTAATACTTTCATTAAATTCAACTTTGAAAGCATAACATCTGGCTTTCAGCCCAATTAATCGATATTCCAGAATACCATCGATCTCTCCTTCCA
>CAZRLL010000261.1:0-4510 GCA_964600735.1 uncultured archaeon | reverse complement strand
CGGCGAAGCTGGCATCCTAGCAAATGGAAATGGCGTTGGGGAACAATTTTCGGGGCCGAGGAGAAGGATTCGAATGATTGCTCTGGAGTTGGGTGGCGGGTGTGGGCTTAGCGCAGAGGGTAAAACAAAAGTCAGAAGACTACATGACCCTTTCTCGTCTGTTCCTAATTTTGATATATTCCCAATTTAGTACAGGCTATGCGCGTGAGTTTAACTATTATGTGCCTGTCAAGGGTATGAAATGCGGAGCAACTACATGGATGATTCATTGATTCCACAGACCCCAACTGAATGGTTTGACTGGCTTTCTAACGAGGAAATCAAAACCCGCAAGGCTTTTTTAATCAAGCCCGCACTCCTTATTAGCTCCTATAGGCAGGAGATTTTTACAACCCGCGACTACGAAGGGCGGGAAATCCTTGAGTTGCTTCAAAATGCATCAGATCAAGCCCGGGAAGCGGAGGTACCAGGACGTGTCGTCATCGAACTCCTCCAGGAAGGATTAGTTGTGGCCAACAGCGGCGCAGCTTTCTCTATTGACGGCGTGAAATCCTTGGAAGTTGCCTACCTGAGTTCCAAGCCATACAAGCGGCGACAATATATCGGGAATAAGGGTCTTGGATTTCGTTCGGTACTAAACTGGACTCATTCACCCATTATTCTAAGCGGAGCATTGGGTCTGGCGTACAGCAAACAGGTTTCAAAACGAGTACTAAATGAACTCCTCGTGGAGAGTCTGGAACTGACTGAGTTGGTGGCAGAGCAGCGCGGCGAGAGTGATACTCTCGTGATCCCCGTTCTACCTTTCCCTGGGTACAACGAAAGAGGTGCTATTGACGCTCTCATCGAGGATGAGGCAGCTAGAAGATTGCTGGATCGTTGCTCGGCTTGGCGGCAAGAAGGATATACGACCGCAATTGGAATGCCTTTCACCGAACCCGAATTTTTCGATGCCGCCTATGACCAAATAGAAGCTCTGCGGCCAGAGGTATTGCTGTTTGTGGATCATTTGGATGAGGTGCGTTTCCTTGTGCCTGAGAAAGAAGAACGGGTTTGGTTACAGGATGGCGACGATTACGCTTCAATGGTTTTAGAAAATCAAGAACCCCTAGGCATTTGGCAGGTTCATCGAACCCAGGGCGAGGTGCCGGATGATCAACTTGATGAAGACCAGAAAAGCCCATTGAGTTATGAACTGATAGTTGCGGTGCCGGAGGTTGAAAAATTGGACGAACTCCAAGTCTCGCCGTTGTTCTCTCACTTTCCTACCACAATCACCCTTCCTCTACCGGTTGTCTGCCACGCTACTCTGGAATTGGATCAAAGCCGTAATCACATTCAACAACGCCATAGCAATCATTTTGTGTTTGAACGATTGGCCGAATTTCTGGCCGATGTAGCTGAAAAGCGAGCACAGGTTTACCCCTCTGGGGTAAAGGCCGGATTTAGGATGCTGATGCCCTTAGAGACTTACTCTAATGATTTCAAACGCGAAGAATTTCCTCAGCAACTTGTCAAGGAAGCAACTCAACGGGAGATTGTCCCGACTTTAGGTGGGCACGCGATGCTTGCAGAGAATGTTCGGTCTCTGCCAGGTGCCGATGATTCCTGGTTACCGGTGTTGGGATTCGAGGAGATAGTGCCCGTTTCTAGCAAGAAAGAGCAGGAATTCTTTGACGACCTAGGTGTTGAAGGATTGGAATTTGATGAATTCCGAAACCGTTTGTTGGCTGTGGGAGAACTCTCAATTGATCAAAGAGCCGATTTGATTGCGGGCCTTATTGAACATGAGATTTATCCCGAAGCCCACACCTCTTCTTTGTTGCTTGCTCCTGAGAACGAACGTATTCCTGACCATGCAACGGTCTTCATAGCGCCACATGGTGACACAGTTCCGTCATTGCCCAAGTGGGTAACGCTTTGGTTTTTGGATGACGGTTTGCGCCAAAAGTTAATGTTGAGTTTAAGAGTAAAGGAAGTTCGAGAGTTGCAAAGCAAGCTGTCTTCCTTTGGTGTGCGCGAATATTCCTTAGCCCAGCTCATCCGCCGGTTGGTCGCGACTGCAAATCAACGAAAGAAGCAGCAACCAGATTCGGCTGCACTAATTGAACGGGAGCTCTTAAGTTTGGTTTTTGCCTTTTTTTTGGATGAAGGTATATCCGGTAATCGTCCAGCGTTTCCGGGTCGGACTAGCTTACCATTAATGAACCAAGCCGGTGAGACTGTAGCCGCCGATACATTGTATATGGGGGGTGGTTATGGAGCGCATGGGAACATAATGCAAGGACTTTATGGAGGTTGGTCCCCAGAGAAATTAATTGTCGAACCAAACTCTTTGGGCCTAACTGCAAGTGACTCGGTACTGCAAGAATTCCTTAAATGGGTTGGGGTAGCCGTTTGGCCCAGAGAAACGACACTCGATAAACACGATTCTGACTATCTTAATCATGTATTGGATCGCATCAGCTACCCGGCTCTTTTTGAAGAATACGTTGTGGAATCACAAAGTGAAATAGGACGTGTATCACTCGATTCGATTAAGAGTTTGGATGGTTTGGAGGAGATATTGGAGCATGCCGATCCGGTAGCGATCACTGCATGGCTGGCACTGGATACGCGCGCCACGGATTGGTCACGCAAGAGAGCTGACCACGCGAACCTCACTACTTTGCAGGGATATGACCGCAATCGCCGAAAATATTCGGGGTCATTGCCTGGGTATGTGTATTGGCGAATAGAAAGCACGGAATGGCTTTTAGACAAGGATAGAAATAAATTGCGGCCAAAGGACTGCGTATTTGGAGAAAGAGCTATCGAAGCTTTATTCCCCAAACCTGCGAGGCCTGAGATTGAAGCCTTGAAACCATATGGAATTGAGGAGAGAGATTTAGTGGTCGGCTGGCGGCGCGGTGGTGTAATTACCAGTCTTGCTGAACTCGACCTTGAAGATATCTATACGAGATTATATGAACTTCCTGAACGACAACCTAAGGGTAAGTCCGCACGCAGCCTGTATCGTTGGCTTTTGGAAGCAATAGATTCTGCATTGGGCGACGGCGGGATTGCCCGTGAGCGCTTTTTTTCAGAAGGCCGCATGTGGGGGCGACAGGGAGATACGGTCGATTATTTCTCAATGACAGAACTTTTCCACGCGGATTCCGATGGCTTGCCCGCTGCCTTACTTGACCGCCTAAAAATTGTAGATTTACCTCATCGAGTAGGATCAGAAAAGGTAAAGAGGGTCTTTGGAATTGATTCCATTGATCGAATGGCAATCATGCAAAAGGTGATAAGCCATCATTTGGTGAATGATTTAAACTCAGAATTTCAGGAAGCCAAGCCATTTTTTTTCCTATTGCGTACGTCGCAGTCAAGTCAAACTCAGTATTTGAGTACCTTGAAAAAGCTTAGTTTGAAAGTGTGTTCCGAACTTCATACTAAAATGGAATACCACGGGGAAATCTTCGATTTTGATTTGCCTATTTGGGGTTGGTTGATCGAAAAGGATGTGCTTTATGTTCGCTCTGATCCAACAGAATTGGTAGATTCTACATCTGACTTGCTAGCCGATGCCATTGGGGCTGCGATTGCTTCAATATTTCGCATTGGTGAGGGAGGCGAGTTTGCGCGTATGTTCCTGTGTCGTCCAAAAAATCGAAAATCCTTGCTTTCGAAAATGCGGGGTGAAACCGCCGATGAGGACATGGAAAAAATTATCGAGGAATTTGGACAGGGAACGGTAGAGGGAAGGATTTCTATGCTGCCCAAAGTGGGTCCGATTGAGGAACCTAAACCTGCTGGCACGGATGGTCCTGAACCAGATAGCGATTCAGAATTGGAATCAACTGCGGACTTTCAACAAGATTCACAAGAAGTGAATCCGGGTCCCGATATCATCGATCCCTTAACAATTGAGCCGATTGAACATCATCCTCAGGCTGCACCAGATAGGCAAAAAATTCGGATTCAGCGTATTGGGGACAGGGTTTCAGGTCATACTATAACCCACCGTGTCTCCGACGCCAATTTTGTCGAGCGAAAAGTAATGGAGATAGAGGAATCGTTTCTCCCTGCAAGATACCCTCTCCGTGTTGGCCATCTGACGGGTTCGGAAGCTCCCGGGTGCGATATCCTCAGTTTTGCGAATGCTGAAGACCGCGATGCTTTCAAGTCTGGAGACAATCGTGATTTTAAAAAAGTGGTGCGCTTTATCGAGGTGAAAGGCAGAAAACACGAAGGAGCGGAAATCGAGTTGCGCGGCAACGCAAAGGATGCGGCGGTAAAATACGGCAAACGGTATTTCCTCTACCGTTTATCTAAATCTGAAGGAGCGGATTATACATTGAGCATACTGCGCGATCCCATTGCTTCGGAAGAGGCTTTGGAAGCTTCCGTTTATGTACATTTAAATCGTTCAACTGAGATGGAAGAGTACGATATTTCAGGCGGTATTTTACCAAATAAATTCCGCAACAATGAATGACATTCCGAAGTATATTTTCACACCCCC
>CAZRLL010000260.1:0-4591 GCA_964600735.1 uncultured archaeon | reverse complement strand
A
Organism: uncultured archaeon; assembly: GCA_964600735.1. Lineage (GTDB taxonomy): Archaea > Asgardarchaeota > Heimdallarchaeia > Heimdallarchaeales > Kariarchaeaceae > LC-2. Next base: position 4,590 of record CAZRLL010000260.1, on the reverse strand, counting down.
TGCAAAATTGTCTGAAACTGATTTCTGTGATAAAAACTGCATTAAGCAAGTTAAGTAATTCATCTGGTCAAATAATAAAATGAATATTCCAAGGGCTGTAAAACCAAGAAGCAAGTAAAATAATGAGAATATCCTGATCCTTCTGAAGTTAAAACCAGCGACATCAGATCTCTCGATATCAGACATAATGTATAGTCTCTTCCCAATTGCACCTGAAATGTCCTTAACCTCTCTGGCAAATATGATTCTCTTATTGGTAACCACCATTTCATTTTTTCTCTTGGAAAATCTTACACTAAGAAGGGCGATTAGAATGTCAAACAAAGCTACGATCACCCATAGGATAAATTCTGTAGAAGAAAAATTTTCTGGTTGGGTAATTCCATTATAAATACGAATTGAGCCTGCGTATATCGCAAATATTCCGATTATTCTATTAAGATAGATTGTTTGTTCTAAATCTGCGACAGTTTCAACTTCTTCCCCTTCAAGCCATGGAAAATTCCATTGTTTGTATTTTGATGGTGGATCGTGGAAATTTTCGTTATATAGTTGCTTGTAACAATCATTCCAGAAGGATTTTTTGATCCCTGCTGCTAGTTTGAAATCCACACCATGACGAACACGAATTCTAAAATGGTATCTTCTGGGTAGAGAAAAAATTACCACAACTAGCCCAACAAAAAAGAATGCAATGCCCAAAGCAATTTGCAAATCTTTACCCATAAATTCAATTGTATCAAGTGACTGTTTTTCCACTGAATCGGGATATCTTTCTGGAAGGAAGGACATTCCCCTCATAATTAGAATGACTGCTTCAAGAGTATCTGGAAGGTCTGCGCCTTCAAAAGAAAGTCCTGATTTTATTAAGTTTACACCTAGATTGGATGAAATAAACAATCCCAGCAATAAAATACTTGAAAATGCGTGTGGACCAATAGTAAATCCTTCTACTTGATGTAGTGGAAAATGGTGACTTCGAGAAAAGAAGGTGAATGGTCGAGGAAATAATTGCCGAGTAACTATCTGTTTATCAGTGAGCGATAACCTCCATTTTTGTCGGATTACATAACTCCCCATCCATAATATTAGTAAAATCAAAATGACCCGAATAAGCTCCAATGAATTTGGAAATGGAATGTTACCAACAATCATAAGTAATAAAATGACTATCCAGATATCTTTAATATGCCAGACCCTTGCAACAACCTGATTAATGAGTAATTCTCCTTTAATTTTTGTAAAATCATCAATCTGAGAACCTCGCTGGATCATGAATTATATCAAATATTATTTGTCTGTTTTATAATTCTTGGAATTTATTTTATTTTTTCACGTACTTTGAAAGAATACTTTGGACTTTGATGTACGAATATGTTTGATCGATATCAATCACCCAGGATCATTTTTCGTGTAATTTTTCTTTTGGCAAACTCTGCTTTTAATATCTCTTTAGTCTAATACAAAATTAGTGAGATAAGCAAGTTACGAGTTGAATTTTTTAGTGATAGTTCAATTAGACGAAAATAGGTCTTAATATTAACTAACTATCGATGCACTGTTGGAAAGTGAATACCTCCCTATTCGTCTTATTTTACCTTTAACATCAATTGGTATACTGCTTACCGCAATGGATGCTTCTATAGTTAACGTGTCACTAGTCACGATTGCTGAAAGTCTTGATTCAGATATTTCAGGTGTAAGATGGATAGTACTTATCTATCTCCTTACGATTACCTCTCTTATTGGTATTGGAGGTGCACTGGGAGATACATATGGGAGGAAAAAGGTATTTCAGTCAGGGATGATCCTCTTTACTATTGGATCGATATTATGTAGCATTTCCCCTTCTCTTTATTTTTTAATTGCTTCTCGTGCGGTCCAAGCAATTGGAGCTGCTGCAATTCAAGCAAACGGTCTCGCAATAGTAATTTACTACATTCGACCTGAACACCGAGGAAGGGCAATAGGTATAAATTCTCTCGTGGTAGCTTCTGCTCTTTCAGTTGGGCCAGTACTTGGAGGTATACTCACAGAATTGTATGGTTGGCCATCGATTTTTCTCATCAATATCCCAATTGGTATAATCGGTGTAATAGCTGTTCATATCTATATTAATGAAACGAGAAGAAAGGAAGGTGAAATTGACTACCGAGGAATGATTCTATTCGCTTATACCGCATTTGCCTTTATTTGTGGAATCCTATTTGCATTTGATGGTTATCCCTTGGCGATTCTGTTTACCTTAAGCTCCTTATTTACTGCATACAAATTTTACAAAGTGGAAGAGATGCATCCAAATCCAATGGTATCAATTTCCATAATTAAGGATCGACAAATTATTGCTGGTGTCCTTGCTGCTATTTTCTGTTATATGTCGATTAATAGTATAATTTTTCTCTTACCATTTTATTTACAAGAGATTTTACTTCTAAGTCAATCAGAGACCGGTGTTGTATTAGTGGCTGTTCCTCTTGCTCTAATTCTTACTGGAGTCCCTGCTGGATTTTTAGCTGAACGAATAAAGGCTAGGCGATTGGCCACTTTTGGAGCTGTAATTCAGAGTATGATGATTGGGATAATTGGTCTACTCTTGCTGACTATTCAATCCGATCTGAGACTTGGCTTTTTGATGCTTTTGATTGGAATAACGACCTCTTTTCTTGCGGTATTCACAAACTCAAACGGGACATCAGTCATGAACGCAGCTCCTCATGGATCAATAAGCATTGTTGCAGGAGCAGTTAATCTATCTAGAAATATTGGTTTTGTTTTGGGTACTGCGTTATCTTCCTTGTTTTTTAGCTTATTCTTTGAATATCTAAATCCAAACAATTATAAATCTGGACCTAAATTCGAAAACGCATATTACAGTGCATTAGGAATTACATTCATCATCTTCGCAGCATTCAACTTCATTGGTGTTACTCTATCTATGTTGAGAGGTAAAGAACGAGTGGAACTGTATTAAGATAGTATGTAAGGCATACTAATTCGAACGCTACTTTGATGATGAATACAGCTCCAAAAAATCGAATTTGTATAGTTTCAAGTACACACAATCTATCCGGTAATATCGGATTTACATCGGGAACAGCCTTAACATCTGCATTTTTTTACATTTATCTTTAATATTTACAATCTCGATAGTCACGAATCTGGAGTAAAAATGATCTCTCTTTTTCATATGCTATCAGTTATACTTTTCTGGTATTTGGTTGTGTAAGTTTATTGGGGATGCTCTTCTCCTGTATCAGAGGAGAGGAAATAATGATTTTGAATAAAAGGTTATCCTGAATTTAATGCAAATGGCTAAATTTCTTTTGATTTATTAGTAATTCATGATAAAAGTTAAAAAATAAACTACCTTACTATTACTCATTAAAGCATGAGTGAATTGAAGATTTATAATTGTTTGAAATCAGGTGGGACGTCAAAACTTAGGAACGTTAAGTCTACTTATTCTGATAATCGCACATTAATTATTCAGGACCCTATTAACAAAAAACTATGGCTACTCCATGGTACATCAGTTGACGAGGAGATCAAAAGATTATCCTCATTTTCCCTTGACGAAATAAACTCAAATTTGGGTGGTAATTATACTGTGGAAATAATTGAAGGTGCTAACTTTAATAATAAAATAGATTTCTTTCTAAATTTTGAAAAATCGGGAAAGAAAGAAAAAAAAAAAAGAAATTACTCAATCTCAAGTTTCCAAAAAGAAACAAGTTACCACTTCTAAGATTCCAAAGCAGAAATCTGTTGAGGAATTAAGAATGAGTATTCCTGCTCCTATTTCAATTTCACTCCCGGATTCTACAGAAACTGAAGAACTATATTTTAAAGCAGATATTTCAGATATTGGTCCTATGATTGACGAATTCCAGATTGCATACTATGAAAAATCTGGAGGAGAGAATTATATTTTAATAGAAGAAATACACAAGTCAATTTCCAATCCTAAGGATCTTAAGGTAATTGTGGGTCTTGTCTCATTGATAAATGATTTGGCTGCAAAAAAGGCAACTAGGGATGAAGCTTTCAAAGTATTAACTACTACCGTTCAGGATCTTGTAGATGCATTATTTTGATCTATCTGATATTGAATTTACCGCTCGATAATTGAAAACATCAAATGAAAAACAATATGCATCTAAAATCGCTGAGCTAAAAAATAAATCATCGCAACAATAGAAAACCATGTGGATTTAAATTATACTAGTATTTTAAAACTAATTCAATTTTTTTTGCTTGTAAAAACTAGTTAGTTTGATTGCTACAATTGTCATTCTTTTTATGATATTATTATTTGTTGAATTCCTTATTAGTTTAATTTTGCCCTAAATTGGTCCTAATGTTTATAATAATAAAATAAATTGATGAAACTTTAGCAAACATCGGATTATTATTGATTCAAAAACAGAAGAAATATGAAAAGATTTATGAATTTAATGCTCATAACATACTGATAATATTTGAGGTAAATTAATGAAGTTTTACAGATACTCATTATCTATGACGATACTCGTATCTTTAATATTGATTGGATCAATGATGTTTTCACCTATTTCTACTTCTGAAGGTCAA
>CAZRLL010000259.1:0-4680 GCA_964600735.1 uncultured archaeon | reverse complement strand
TGTATAACTTTATCTAAATAATCATAATATTGGTTTAACTGTCACAAACCCCTTGAAAAAGCAATTTTCCCGGTTTTCCTTGTATAGTTAATTAATTGCATGCTGATGTTGAAATCAATCTTTAGCAATTGTTGGTTAACATGATTCTAACTTCTGTAATGCGATTGGAAACTTGATCCAAGGGTTGATGGACTGGTACTGGGCTGATATCATATTCAAATCTGTTATTATTCACTAAAATCAGGTATGTCGGGAATATCCTCATCTTCATCATCATCCCCAGTATCTTCTACTTTCGGTTCAATATCACGAATTTCACCACCAAGACCTCCAGGTTTGGCTTGTTCATCATCAGGTTTACCTTCCTCACCTTCCCGCTCTTGTTTGGCTATTTTTGCTCGCCTAGCAGCAAGGATCTGTTTTAGTTCATTTAGTTGACCACCTGGACCCGGACTGGCCGCACCTCCCGGACCACCGGGTGCACTAGCTGGCTTTGATGACAATGCTGGTGCAGTGCTAATTGGGGTTTTATCAAGTGAGGGAGATTTATCCAACGAAGGTGGACCTGCTGGACCGCTTCCAACTGGAGGACCTGCGGGTGCTATACCAAGTGATGGTGCAGCAGTGGGTCCTGAAGACGCTGTTGGTGTGACAATCATTGGAGAAGTAACAGCAGGACCTCCGCTCGGAGTTGTTACTGCGGAGATACCTCCTGGCATAAAGGCTCCATAAAGATCTTTCAATGAAATAATTGTTTTAACTGCCTGTGTAGGTGTTAAACCACTATTTCTAATAATATCCATCTCATCTCTATCCAACTGTATGGTAATGGTGAGTTGATCCTCCTTACCCACAGATGCTAATCGTTTTCGATCTCCTTTTAGAGCTTCGAATTCGGGTAATGTTGCCAATTTATCAATTGAATCAACTCCCTGATCTGAGAGAATTTCAGAAATCAGATTTAAAGCCGATTCTGGACGTTTATAACCCCCAAATCGGGCGATTGCTGTGAGATCTCGAGTAACCCAGTAGTGTTGTAGAAGTGCCCTACGTCTGAAATCCATTGCAGTCCATTTTTCTCTATCAGGAAGGTCCTTTTGTATCCTATTCAACCAAGTTGATATGGAAGAATCGCTCATTCGCTTTCTTGTAGACTTCGTGATGAAATATGCTTGAGAAGGTGATAATTGTCTTCTTCTCCAGCGTTCGTAGATTTTCAAGAAATTTCCCGTTCTTTTCGGTAATATTAGAGTTCTGAACCGATCACCACTTTGCTGGTGAATCGTCACCTGACGAGATTCTAGATCAACATCCGAGACGTTTAGATTGACTACTTCAAGTATCTGGGTTCCGGTCGCATACAAGAACTCGAGTATTGCTCGATCCCGGATATGACTAGCTCTTTTTACTAATCTTTCCAAATCAGATAATACCATGATTCTCTTGCTTATCTTTTTCCTACGTTTACGTTTTACTGGTTTTAATGCTAATTCACTTTCGGCATCATCTAATTCCTGTATAACAGTTGCAGCATGACCAATTGGCTGAGCAACCTTGACCTCACTTTGCCTTAATTCGCGCTCTATACGATTTAATTGGATAACAGGATTTTCCCGTTTGAATTCACCGGAATCAATCAATACCCGGTAAAATGTAGATATTATACTTCTTGCAGCTTTATTATCAGACTCCAGCAGAAATTTTTTCAGATCTTCGAAATCTGCATCCCATATGCTTTTTCTATGCACAAGCAAGAAATCTGCGAACACATCCACAATATTGAGATATCTCTCTCTTGAACTGGGTGCAAGGCGATTAAACGTCCTAAATACATCGATTGCTTCTTGGTTTTTTATCTCATTTTTTTTCTTTCTAATAAACGGACGTCTTGCCATAACCTAACACCCTATATTGAATCAATCATGGGATAACCCAATTCAAATGCAGCTTCTTGAATAGCGTCTGTAATCAAGGCCACCTTTAATCCGGGAGATTGCCTTGCCTGTTCATCTAGATATTCCTTTAATGAACGATCCACCTCTATTTGCTGGATTATTGTATTTAAATCAACTATTTTGCCCTGTTGTTCTAAATATCTCTTGACTCGTTTGTATATCTCCTCTTCCTTATTTACACTCAACACTTTGCTTAGCTCGATTACTTCATCATCGATATCTTCATCACCCTTGCGTCTTTTACGCAATTGAGATGGTTTAACCGCTTGCATGGCATGTTGAGAATCGATTAATCTACCAATAAGTGAGTTGAATTGATCCTGCAGTGTAGCCAGACGAATTTCCATTCTTCGCTCCAAGTTCATGAGAGAGGTTACAATCAAATCCAGTAATTCATCTTCTTCTTCTTGTTCTTCTTCCTCATCCTGTTTATATAACATATCTTCAAGCAATGCCGTTACTACAGAAGTAAGAGATGTATTCTCATTTCTGGCGTACTCAACTAGATCCTTTTTTAAATCAGCATCCACCCGAACATGGAGAAATGCGTGGTCACGGTCTTCTTCCGTTAATCTTCTCCCTGCAGATCTCCTATCGGAAACCTCTTTTGGTGATGACATTTTTACTAATTCCTGTTAGTTATTTGCAAACTTAAATATTATCGATTGAGATCAAAAAAATATTAGAATTAATTAAACAAGTGAAATTTTCTAGCTAAATTAAGATAAGTTAAAGACTATAAAATTTAAAATATATAATAATGTTTGGGAAAAAAGGAAAGAAAACACTTTTTGATTATATTCTTGACCATGAGCCTTACAATCCCATAGAGGATATCAATACTCCAAATTATCTAGAGGGAACCGCATCAGTAGAACATAAAGAACTTGAAAAGGATATGAGTGAATACTGGGATCTTCTACACCCCCTAGTCGCAGATTTTGTCAACAGCTATGCCAGTGTGTATGGAAAAATGGCAGTTGAAGTCGGTAAAGCCCGGCAAGAGATAGATGCAGAGAGAAGGAAGCTTGTCTTTGAGCAACAAAATGTACAGGATCAGCAGGACACTATTAGAGAGCTAAGGGGAACCCTGCAAAACGAAACTGTTATCAGACGCGATCTTGAGGAAAGACTTCGTGATGAGAGAGACATTATGGAATCGCAATTTGCAGAGGAGAAGAGAGCCCTTGAGTTGATTGCAGATTCCAAATTACAAGATGGAGTCAGCTTGGATAATGTTTTGAAAGAAGTGGGTAAGGCAGTGAGTTCTTCTGAAGAGGTGAAGAGACTGAAGACCAAAATCACTGATCTTGAGGAAAAAATCTCCTCAGAGCGGGAGGAGAATGAGAGGATCCAAGGGGAGCTCTCGACCAGTTTTATGGAAAAGATTACCAGGTATGATGAGATGATAAACACACTGAAAGCCCGGTTGGGTGATGACTAAGGATTAAATCATCAAAGTCGTACATCTTTTTGTACCAAAAAACCAAAAGTCGTACATCAAATTCAATGAGGTTGTACATCTTTTTTGGATATTTACCGTCGACGAATATCATCAGTTTAAAATTGGATTTAATTAATAAAATGTATAATGAATGAGGAGAGAATATCTTCTCCATATCAATACGGCAACTCAGATAAAAATTTCATAAAAGATTTGGAAAATTTAGATGTTGTAATGGATGAAAATTTATTAAAAATCGAGACAATTGATGGATACGACAGAATAACAGAAATACACCTTAGCACAGCGAATTATAATGAATCGCTTGATAGTATCCCAAATACAATGTCAAAATTGAAATACTTAAAGAGATTATTTATTTGGAATATTAAGACGACAGATGAATCATTTCCTGAAATAATATGTGATATAAAGAGTCTGCAGATGCTGGTTATAAAAAATGTGAGCATCTATAATATTCAACCCTCTGTTGTGAATTTATCCCAACTAGAACGTTTAGAAATTACTGGATCAAATATTAAATCACTACCTGCCAACATAGGATTATTAAAACGTCTAACCTCACTAAATATTTCTCATAATAAAATATCTGAAGTACTTACAGATATATTCGATCTAAATTCGATTAATCGACTTTGGTTATCTCATAACAAGATCACTGAATTACCAGATCAGTTTATGAATCTAAAAAACCTGCAACTACTAAATGTATCAAATAATAAAATATCCATATTGCCACACACTATATTTAAACTGGAAAGGTTAGTAATATTAAATGCCAGTCACAATAAATTAAAAGAGATAAAACATATTGGAAAACTTAATTCAATAGAAGAATTAAATCTAGAATATAATGGGATATCGAGAATACCCAAATCCATAAGAAATTTGTCAAAATTAAAAAAGATAATATTAAACAATAATTCTGTATCATCAATTCCAAATGAAATTGGTATGTGTACAAATCTAAGAAGCGTGGGGATAATGAATAATAATTTGAGTACAATTCCAAATGACATTTCAAAACTAAAGAAATTAAACTCACTTAATATCACTGGAAACCCGATAATTAGGGGACTGATAGACGATAAACTCGTAAGATGGTTGCTGAAAGGGGAAAAAATGTATGATCTTTATACTCACGCGGATATTAGTTTATACTAATAATCAAACTCCTCATTGGATTTTATCTTAGCTAAATAGCTAATTTTGAATAAAGATATTTACGAGACAATCCAGTATCATCAAAGTAATTAGGAT
>CAZRLL010000258.1:0-4760 GCA_964600735.1 uncultured archaeon | reverse complement strand
AAATGGGAGCATCTGGATATTTCAGTTAAAGAGCGAATTAAAACTTCAGAATTTAATAAATATATCCAACAAGCCACGAAAATTGCAAACAAACAATTATCAATCAGTTGAATTCAAACATGACTGTTTTAATTTTTGGCAAATGGATATTGCATCTTTTGAGTAAAATACGCATTTCGCAGAATTTCAAGGTTTGGGGAGTTTTGAGTTTCATTTCAATAAATTATATTTGCGATGTTTTGAGGGAATCTAATACTTATATGAGTGGAAAAAAAACAATAGAATAAAGGGTAGATTATTTCATCGGTTATGATTGAAATAAAGTCTTTCATGCATCAGGGAGTGATTTAGGGACTGTTTTGAATTTTCTTAATATTCATTTAATCTACTTAAACTAGAAAACATTTTTAACGTTAATTCACTATCGTTTTCATCGGACAACAAGGGAAAAGGCATTTGGATAGCTAAAAAGGGTATTGATTCAAAAGAATGCGGGGATTGTGGATTTTTAAATTCTATAGAGTTTAAGTTCCGCCGAAACTGTGGTTATAACTATCAAACAGGAGCTAGCTCACAACAGGACTATCAACCTCAATCAGGCTATCAGTCCCAACCGGGATATCAATCTCAATCTGGTTATCAGCAACAGCCACAGTATCCACCACCTCAGGGTTATCAACCATACCCACACACAAAAAATAATACAGCCTTATACGTGATTCTGGGTGTTATGGGAGTTTTTTTTTGTCCAGTTATTCTAATGGGAATATTATTTTTTATAATGGTAATATTCGATATCAATCCTTATGGGTAATGGCATTTTATGTTTTGAATTCTTCTAATAATCAGAAAATCAATAATATGATCAAATCTCAAGAAAATTAATTTTCAGTGTAATTTTATACCATAAGTTTCTTTGTTGGTAATACAATATAATATCAAGACAAGCACTTTACTAAATTCAACTACGTGTGTTCTAAGAGGTTCATTTTCAATAAACGACCTAAAATAAATTTTTAATTGAAATATTTTTATAAGCTTTATCTCGAAAACTTAAGTATCACTGATTTTTATTGTTATATTATGTATAATGGGGTACTTAACAAGTTGATCAAATCAGGCAAACCAATCTTGTACAAGAATTTAAAATTAACTGTTGCTCAAGCAAACTTCTTAATTGATTTAGATTTAGTTACACCTGTAATTATTCAAACAACAAAATCAGTCAGAAAGACCCCAAATGCATTGCAAATTAATGCAAAAGGAATTGCTTTTCTTGCTTTATCTCAAAATAAAGAATTGCAAATTTATAAGGGCATCAATGATTTACAAAAGCAATTTGAAAATATTTACATTCTATTCAAAGAGACCCAAACAAATGTAGTTGATCAATTTGAGAGTTTAAAAGATCCAATTATAGAATTAAATGCAGGTTTGAAAGTTTTACTCAATGAAGTTAACAAAGTCTCTGAACCATCAAAAGAGGGAATCAACCAAGCCCATGTAATGCAATCAATTGAGACCTATAAAGGGAAATTGAGCAATATCGCTTCAGTTCATAGAGTTATTGAAGACCTGCAGGGGAAAACTGGATTACCTAAAGGCAAAATTGAAAAATACATATACTCCATTTATTTGGAGGGAGGAATTGAATTAATCCCGGGACAAGGACCTGAATACGCATTACTTAGAGGAGATGATGGTATCCTTTACAAGTCAATTAAAGTATAAAAAGGGTTAATTAGCTTCTTCAGGAGTACCAAGTAGCTTCTATCCTGAAATGACCGATTACTCGATATCAGATTTTGAAGCATAAGATTATTCAATAATTGTGTCCAATACTCTTTCAATATCTGCTACAATTTCATTCGCCCAGTTCAAGGCAGTTGGAGCATATTCCTTGAAATACTCGTTTCCAATTCCATCCTCAAAACCATAACCTGCTAAATTTCTTTGTTCAGTCAATTCCTCGACGATATCGCTATATTCAGCTATTTTTTGGGTGAAAAATTCAGGCAAATTAGAATTCTCTTCAATAATTCTAAATATGCTTGAAACATCATGAATTCTTTTGTAATGGATGCCCAGTTTAAGAAATAAGGCTTTTATCGCCTGTTCTGATGCCATTTGGGAGTTGTATACACAATCATCCCAACGTTTATCTTCTAATCCTCTTTGGGCTCCTTGCAACCAATTTTTTGCTCTTTTCAATGCCATTAATGAGGAATTAAAATTTGATTTTTTTGCCAATTAACCAGAACCTCTCCTTCGTCGGTTGTACAATCATGACAGCATTATTTCTAATTAACTGATCTCTGTATTCCTTAATAAGATTTCTACCAAAATTGGTCGTTTCTTGGAGAATAATGCCATCGACCACGATATCATACATGATTGGATGAAGTGATGAAAAATCTTTGTCAGATAATGGATAATGAGAAATATTATGGTGTCTGTTCATTGTTTGCAGGATTTTATATGAGGTTTTTTTAGAGAGGTCTTTTTTTAGTTTTATCAGTATTCTTGTTTTTTCCCAGGAAGGAATCTGCCAGTTTTTGTTAATTATCAATAAATCGATGTCACTTTCTTGATTCCAATCCCCCCGGGCACAAGATCCAAATAAGATTACACTCAATAGTTTTTTTCCAAAATGATTTTTTAAGATTGAGACATAATCTCGTAATAGTTCAATTATTAACACATTTGGGATTCGATTGAAAGGGTCATCATATATATCATCATCGCCCTTTACTAATCTATTAATTTTCTGTAAATGCTCGCTGATGATTTTACCTTTTTCCGTTAACCTGTATTTTCTACCCTCATGTTGCAGGATTTTCAGTTGAATAAGTAGATTCAATCGATTTGTCAGGGTTGCAGTGTTTTTTACTTGGGTAATAAGTTCTTGAAATGAAGAATTTGTTTTTACTGATGAATATTTAATCAATTTCATGCAATGACTATCTATCAAGGAGGTCATTCTTTATGTAATTAAATTAATTACTTTAATTAATTAAAGTTTTTATATAAACAATAGTAATTTGACTTGTATTCAGAAGGAAAATAGAAGAATGTCTTTTCAATATTCTTGATAACGTAATTTGATGGACGTGAGAAGAAAACTAATCGTGATAGGCTAATAAATCGAGTTTAATCAATGAAATACTGAAATTTATTTATTTTAACCGTGATTTTTTTTCAAATTAATTAAAAACATGAGAGAATTAATTTTACAACATATAAATTATTCCACATATCAAAATTAATTTTCTAATAGGTCAAGCGGATAATAATAAAGACTTAAATTTTAAAAATAATCGATAAGACTATAAAACTTTAAATAATTAGAAACTCCATCAAAATCAAGGAGACCATGAATGGCTGAAAATTCCGATGAAAACGATACAAATCATATTGAAAGGGATATCCGATCAGTCGACCTTGATTCCTTGATTGATGAATCGCTGGCTAAGCCAAGACGAGTTACTACAAATCAAATCAAAAAGAAAGCCACGATTAGAAAGAAAGAAAAAATTAGAAAAGAACTCAAGGCTCTAGAAGAAGAAGAAGATGATGATGATGAATTTCCAGATATAAAAATTGATAGAGGAGGCCGGGATTTACAAGGAATGATTAAGGATTATTTCTTTCAATATGGATCATGGGTATCTATTATTTTCTTTATCATCTTTGTAATCTCTTTATATTTTTTAGTTAAAAACGAACTCCAAGTGGTTGCGTTTTTCATTACATTTTTGGTTCTTCTAGCATTTGTAGTGAGTCTTGGAATAATGAGTGTTCATAATTCTTGGAAAGGAGTGCTAATAGACAAACGAAACAAAATTTCCCTTGGTCAGCTTCAAGTTTATATTTGGCTATTTATTATATTAAGTGGATTCATAGTAAGTTCAATATTTAACTGGATCCACACTGATACAATATTTACAAATATTAGTATTGACCACTTATATCTTATTGGGATAATAATAGGTTCTTCAATAGGTTCGCTATTCATAAAAAACTGGCAACATGATTTATTACATCAGAACAAAGACCCCAGGGATGCAATGTGGGGAGACATTTTCATGAAAGAATTAAAGAGTGATCATGAAACTCCAGATATTGGAAAAATACAGCTGTTTTTGATTTCTCTATTTTCAGCAATTGTCTACTTCTTTGTAATGCTTGATTTGATTAATGGTGCGGACACGGACAAGGGAATCGAAAAACTTCCGGAATTGTTTACTGGTTTTGTCGTGCTTTTATCATTCAGTCATATAGGATATTTGGTGGGTAAATTTTTGTCGACCATTAATCTGGACTATCACCCTAAACCTCCTGAAAATCTGCGATTTATGATTTTAATCAATCCAGATCAGGTGGAACTATATTGGGACGAACCTATAGAGAATATATTGAAAATCACTGAATATGAGATATACAGGAAAATAGAATCGGTTGATCTAGATTTTCAAAGAATTCATCAATTAATTGTCGCTCCTGAATCTGAACTGAAGTTTAATGAAAGTTTACCAGATGATAATGTTAGAATTTATAAGATTAAATCAAGAAATGAAGTAGGATTTAGTGATGATTCAAATATTGTGAAAGTTAAAAAGAATTAATTTGGTGTATTATTAAAGTTTATAAAATTTTGCAATTACGATCTTAATGATACAATATAATAAGCATAACATCATCAATAGTAGGCTCTGTCAGATTTCATGTAAATTGACCTGGATAAGTAATACCCAAATGTT
>CAZRLL010000257.1:0-4767 GCA_964600735.1 uncultured archaeon | reverse complement strand
TCCTTTGAAAATGTGTGAGATGTTGGCTATCCAAGAAGCACCAGCATATATCGAAAGAGTTGCAGTTTATGATAAAAAAGGGTTGACGCGATCAATAGGAAAAGCTATTCAAACTCAAATGGATGGAAAAGGATTCTCCCTTGTGGAAATATTAACAAATTGTCCTGAAGGATTAAGAATGACTATTCCAGAATCTATGAACTTCGTAAGAAATAAAATGGAAAAAGTCTTTCCATTAGGAATATTTCGGGATAAATACAAATGAGAGAATTAATTATTGCAGGACAAGGAGGAGATAGGATTCTCTTTTTGGGTAGAACGATTGCATATTCAGCATTTAAAGAAAATAAGGATTCGAGCGCCTTCGGTTCATATGGTCCTGAAACAAGAGGAGGAGTATGTAACAGTCAAGTGAAATATTCTTCTGAAGAAGAAATATATTCTCCAAAAGTAGAAAAACCAGACACAATGATTATTACAACTCAAAAATCGATGGATAAGTTTAGCAATAAGTTAAAAGAGGGTATTTTGATATATGTTCCCTCAAGGATAAAAGAGAAACCTGACAGGAATAGTATTGAATTAATTGAAGTTCCTGCCTTAATTGAGAATTCTCGTGATAAGATAAGTAATATGTTCCTTCTTGGGGCATATCTTCAAGTAAGAAAAGATATCAGTCTTGAAACAGTAGTCGAAAAATCTCTTCCAGAAAAAATGGTTGGAAAACCTGAAAAATTATTGGAGTTCAACATACGGGAAATCGGAAGGGGAATTGAATACATAAAAAATAATTATCCCCAATATAATTAACTATTTCAAAAAACCAACTCTCGGAAATAAATCATTTCCAAGAATTCTTCCCAAACTCCCTTTCCTTGCATCATTTTCATTAAATCTTTTTTCTTTGGGAGGAGAATTATTGTAAAATAAAACTGGAACAGGATCTGCAGAATGCGCCTTAAGTTTACAAGGAGTTGAATGATCTCCAGTAACTACAACTTTAATATTTTTAGAAGGGGCAAATTTTCTTAAAAAATTAAACAAGGTTCTATCCAAATGTTCTATCATTTGCTTTTTTTCCAAAGGCTTATTATCATGTCCTGGAAGATCCGTTTCCTTAATATGAATATAAGCATAATCAAATTTCTTATGATTTCTTTTCAAAGTTCTTATAGCAAATTTGCAAGCTTTCTTTAAACCTTTATGAAGATTTTCATAAACATCAAGTTTTTTCAATTTAGGATATTCTGTTGAAAAAACCTTCATACCACAAGTTCTTGAGAAACCAATTTCCAAAGGCATATTAACAATCGACATCCATTTTCTGTATAATTTCAACTTAGGTTTTTCAATTCCTGCACCACGAACTAACAAATAATTTGCAGGAAGCAAACCTTTCCTAACTCTCTCTTCATTAACTGGATGTTTTTCCAAAACATGATAAACTTTCTCCAAAAATTCATTCAAAACATTTGCCGTATAAAATGAATTTTCTAAATCATCCAATGATTTAACATCCATCAAATGGTGTTCTCCGATCAATTTTCCTTTTTTATATTGGATATCATTTGAAGAAATATTATCAGAAAATCCTCCCCTAAAAACCAAAACACCCCTATGTTGAACAGTCGGTTTGAAAACGAAATCGCAAGGAATTTTTATTTTGCTAATTGCTTTTGCAAGAATCCCCGCCTCTGCAGTTGTCAAAGTTCTTCCTGCTCTCCGATCTAAAATAGTTCCTTTTTCAAGATTATCAATAGTTGCAAAATTAGCTCTTAAAGCCAAATCTCCCCTAGTTAATTCAACATCAGTTCCCCTAACTTCTAATTGGCCTCTTGTACTCGAGATTAGTTCATTTCCAAAAATAGATACTATTGACTCATCAGATTCTGGAACAAAACTAGGTCTAACTGGATACATATAACCCAATTCCCCCCTATTAGCCAAAAAATCCAAATTAGGTGTATTTGCAGCCTCTAATGGAGTTTTATCGTCGAGTAATTTATTTGGTAAATCACCCAAACCATCCAATAAAATAAACACCCCTTTCATTTGATTTGTCTCCTGCAAAGCGAATGAGCTAAAAATATTATTTTTTGCATCATTTGACATACCTCTTTATGACATTTAGGTTATTATGGCAAATGAATGAAAATCTTCCTTCAGACCTATTTGGTTGATTTGATTTCATAACTTAACCAAGAACAATATATTTATAAGAATTTGGATAGTACTAATAAAATGTTTAAATTCCTGAAAGATAAGTTGAAAAACTGGACTGAAAAGATTTCAAAAGAAAGCGAAGAAATAGAAGAAACTCCAATAGAAAAGCCAGAAAAACAGGTTCAAAAAAAGAAAGAAACTCCAAAAAAAGAAATTGAAGTTCCCATGCAGTTTAATGCAGGCATGAAACAATTTCAACCAGATTTAGAAAAAATAGAAGAAATTCATCAGGAGCTTGAAGAAGAACAAAAACCTGGCACAAAATCTTTCTTCAAAAAAGTAACAAGTAAACTTTCAAAAGTAAAAATCTCTGAAAAAGAATTTGATGTTTATGCTGAAGAATTAAAAATGTTGCTTTTAGAAAACAATGTTGCATTTGAAGTTGCGGAAGAAGTTATCAAAAAATTAAGAGAAGATATTGTTGGAAAAGAGTTTTTGAAAAAAGAAATTGAAGAAGAGATTAAAGAATCCTTAAAAAATATAATCAAAGAAATTTTAGTTGAGCCTTTTGATTTATCTGAAAAAATTAAAGGAAAAGATGGACCTTACGTAATTTTATTTTGTGGTATCAATGGGAGCGGAAAAACAACAACTGCAGCAAAGATTGCAGAATCACTAAAAAAGAAAGGACTATCAATAGTTTTAGCTGCAGGAGACACTTTCCGTGCTGCAAGTATTGAACAATTAAAAAAACACGGAGAAAAATTAGGAATAAAAGTAATTGCTCAAGATTATGGCTCCGATCCTGCTGCAGTAGGTTTTGACGCAATAAATTATGCCAAAAAAAATAAAATTGATTGTGTATTGATTGATTCAGCTGGAAGAATGCACACTGCTAAAAATTTATTAAAAGAAATAGAAAAAATAGTCAAAGTTTGCAAACCTGATCTGAAAATATTTGTTGGAGAATCAATAACAGGAAATGACGCAATTGAACAAGTAAAAAGTTTCAACTGGTCAATTGGAATTGATGGAATAATTTTAACAAAAGCAGACATAGATGAAAAAGGTGGAACTGCTTTAAGCGTTGGCCATGTAACAAAAAAACCAATTCTATATCTAGGAACTGGCCAAGAATACGAACAAATTGAACCTTTCGATAAAAAGAAGTTTATTGAAAGACTGGGATTATAGTTCCCAAATTTTTATAAATAGGATTTAAAATAATTAAAGATGGTAAAAATTGAAGAAGAAATTATTATTCCTTTAAGGAAAATTGATTTTAATGAGTTGAGAGGAACTTACTAATCCAGTTTCTATTTTTCCCAAAAACAATACTCTCGGACCAAAATTATGGAGTAGATTAAATATTGAAGGTGTGAATATTCTCGGGGGAGAAGTAAGATACAATTTTGATCAACCAAATCTAAATGGATTGATAAGTATACGTAAAAAAGGGGCAGCACCTTTAGACACATTATTTATGCCAAATCAAGGAATTTCAATTTTAGATTATACTTTTACAGGAAATTCACTACAAATAAAAGTTGATCAATGGGATGACTACAGAAATAGAGATCCCAATATTATTTATCATAAAAAAATTAATTTAGGAATAGAAGCTAAAATTACTTACGAATCCAGCATTGAAGACATAGAAAGAGAAGGGATTCACATGATTGGAAAAACCACAAAAATTCTAGAAAATTTCTTCAAAAATTACAACGAAATCCCAAAACCTAAACTTTATTAATCGTTAATTTTCTAATTCTAGTATGTTAGAGAAACTTGGAGAAGTATTAAGAAAAGCAACCGATAAAGTAGCGAATGCCATATTCCTAGACAAAAATCTAGTTGATTCAATAGTAAGAGATTTGCAAAGAGCAATGATTGAAGCAGACGTGAATCTTCTCTTAGTAAAACAGATTAGCGACAAGATAAAGAAAGTTGCATTAGACGAAAGAATCAAAGAAATTGAGAAAAAAGAGCACATAATCAAACTTCTTCATGATGAACTTTTAGAAATTCTCGGAGATTATAAACAATTAAAACTAAAAAAAGGGCAAAACAGAATTATGCTTCTAGGATTGTATGGAGCTGGAAAAACTACAACAACTGCAAAACTAGGAAATTACTTTGCTAAAAGAGGAAAGAAAGTTGCACTTGTGGGATTAGATGTTCACAGGCCTGCTGCGAAAGAGCAATTAAAACAATTAGCTGAAAAAAGCAAACTAAATTATTTTATTGATATGGATGAAGATGACGCAATAAAAACTTGGAACGATTTAGAAAAATCAAAGAAACTGAAAGATTATGACGTTGTAATAGTTGATACTGCTGGAAGACACACTCTAGATAAAGAATTGGCTAAGGAAATAAAAAGTCTAAGTAAATACATCAAACCAACAGAATCAATTTTAGTGATGCCTGCAGATATAGGTCAAGCAGCAAAACAACAATCTCAAGAATTTAAAGAATTCTTAGACATTTCGGGAGTAATAATTACAAGAATGGATTCTACAGCTAAAGGGGGTGGAGCTTTAACTGCTTGCGCTGAAACAAAAGCAGGAGTTTACTTCATAACTAATGGAGAATCCATTCTTG
>CAZRLL010000256.1:0-4838 GCA_964600735.1 uncultured archaeon | reverse complement strand
TTGTTCCAGGACTTATTGATACACCAATGTTAAAATCAATTCCTAGTCAATTATTGGATCAAAACTTAAAGATGGTTCCATTGGGTAGACCCGGAAAACCTGAAGAAATTGCCTCTGTAATCAAATTCTTGATATCCAATGATTCTAGTTACATTACTGGCACATCAATACTAGTCGATGGTGGTGTGAGAATGTAAATTATTGGAATCCACTTGTTCAGTCTGTTTTTTATTAGCTAAAATTTATAAAGAATCCTTTATTTTGTTAGTATATGAGATTAAAACAAAATTTATTAATTTTCCTATTTATTACGATATTAATTGTTGGATCGGTTGACGGGGCAATTCACTTAAAACCCAAAATGACAAAATCACCAGCGGATTTAACATACGAATTGGGAAGCGTTGGCAACGAGTTAATATGGCAATTCGACGCACATGAACGGGACGACTCCCCAACTACGTATACTGTAACTATTGATACCGTTGATCTCGCTGGTCATACCGATGCATCCTGGCAGGACAATGTTGATATCATTGTAAGTGTAGATGGGCTGGATCTGGGGGATCATGTTGTAGAAATAACAGTGCTTGATAATGGCGTTGAGCAAAATTTAGCACCTCCAGCGATCGACGAAGCAATTGTAAGCGTTACCTCTGTAGGATCAGGAGAATCTAATCCTTCTGGTACTACAAGTACTGGATCCAATGTTGATGAGACACAGTCATCTGACGATGCTTTCTTTCCCTTTGTTTCTTTAACAATAGGATTTGTTATATTAAGTGTGACAATGCTGATAAAAAAATCCAAGAAAAATCATAAATGAAACATTAATGTATGGTTCAAGAATATTTTTAGGAACTAAGTAATTTACCTATCAAATTTCAAGGGCTTAATTAAAGTCAATCTGTTTTCTACCATTAAATCCTCTTTCCCAATCATGATAATACTTTAATTTACCTTCTCCCATTTGATAGCAGAGCCAAACCTTCTTACCATTTCTGTTGCCGATAAAATCAATTAAACCTGTTCTCCAATCTTTTAGAATACAATCCATCCCTGCCAGTTCATCTCTCATTTTCAGCAATTCTTCTTCGAGTACATCCACTTGATATCGCTGATCCATTATTTCATCGATTGATGTCTCACCCCGAGCAGAAGTGACAAACTTATTGGACAAATTTTGGTATTTATAGAAATTTTGGATTAAAGCGTCTAAAAGGGGTTTGATTTTCTCTAATCGCTTTTTTGCTTTTTTCAATGTTAAAACATTAACCTTTTTATGAATTGGAGCAAAAAGATCATCAATCACATATAAAATTTGGTCGAACGAACATTAAAAGCTTCGGGTATTTCCAATTTTTCAAATTTGTCAAATAGATTGTCAGACCCACAATAAAGCTCCTAAATCACCAATTTCCATTTTTCAATTTATTATAAACAATATAATGAAATGTGAACTCAGGCTCCTATATGTGCTAAAACTGTCGAAATGATCAAGGATTTAAAACTATATGGTGTTAATCTTTCAATTTCCTGAAAATGGAAAACATGCGAAATAACCACTTCAGAAATATATCAATTGAATGGTAATATTAATTTTGATCGGATTATTGAACATAAATTTCTTCAATTTCGTTTGTATTGCGTGTTAAATCAAGAATTCGTAATGCTCTGGCTGTAATAAGAGCAAATAATTAATTTATTCATGGACTATTCCATCCAGGGCCTCTTATCACTCGGCCTGGTGTTGCACCAGTATGCTCACCATCCTTTAATACAATTGTACCATTAACCAGCACATGATGCATACCAAGTGCTAGTTGATGAGGTTTCTCGAAAGTCGCAAGGTCGGTAATTGATTTAGGATCGAAAATAGCTATATCGGCATAGGAATTTTCTTTTAACCTTCCCCGATCTTTAATTTTAAGATTAGAAGCTGGCAATGCGGTTAATTTTCTTATCGCCTCTTCTAATGATATTATTTTTTCTTCCCGTACATATTTACCCAGTAATCTAGCGAAGGTTCCATATGCTCTGGGATGTACATTTGATTTTAAAAACACACCTTCTGGGGCTAGGGATCCAGCATCGGAACCATATGAAACATAAGGCAAACGAATTTTTTTCTTTATATTTTCTTCTTCCATAATCCAATACACGCAACCAATCCAGCCCTTTTCTTCAAGTATCAGATCAATTATTGTGTCCTGAGGTGTTTTGTTTTGCTGTGTTGATAATTCAGATATTCGTCTACCTATAAGTGGTTTCAAACTATCTAATTTCAAAGAAGCTATCATTATATTCTCCGGTCCAGCTTCTATGAAGAGATTTTCCCATTTATCAGTTGGAGTTGACATCTCTGTAATTATCTTTTCTCTGAGATCAGGGTTTTGTAACCGTTCTATCATGGACTCAAGACCTCCGTCTTGTACCCAAGGAGGTAAACATGATTGTAAACCAGTACTAGCTGCAGTATATGTGTACATATCACAAGTGATGTTTAAACCCTCTTCACGGACTTGATTAATCTTTTCAATAGCAAGATCCAATTTATGCCAGTTTGTTTTGCCGGCTGCCTTTAGATGATAAATCTCTGTTCTAATATTTGCATCCTTAGAAATTTGAATTAATTCATCAATTGCTTCTAGAAAACGAGCCCCCTCACTTCTCATATGAGTTATGTACATCCCGTTGTATTTTGATGCAACTTTACATAGTTCAATAAGTTCTTCCGTATCCGCGAAAAAAGCTGGTGGATAAATCAGAGCCGATGCTACTCCCATTGCTCCTTCCTCCATTGCATCTCTGACAAGATCTTTCATTCTTTGTAATTCTTCGCTTGTAGGTTTGCGATCTGCATATCCAATCTCATGAATACGAACAGAAGTTGCACCGACGAAAGAGGCAACATTGGTTGATATTCCCCGATTCTCTAGATATTCAAGATATTCCCCTAACGAAGTCCATTCCACCTCATAAGTTATTTCGCTATTAAAAATTTCATGAATATCAATTTTCATCTGTTCATTAAGAGGTCCCATCGACCAGCCCTCTCCCATCACTTCTAAGGTGACGCCCTGTTTAATATTACTCAGAGATCGTCCGTCTTGGATAAGTGATTCTGTTGCCCAACTTAGCATATTAATAAAACCGGGAGTAACAGCAAGATTTTCTGCATCCAAGATTATATCTGCAGTTTTATCATTTAAATTATCAATAGTAGTTATTCGGTCATCAACGATTCCAATATCTGATTTGTAGGGTGAGTTACCCGTGCCATCGTATAAACTTCCATTTTTAATTATAATATCAAAATCCATCCAAACTAATGATTAAAATTGATTTATTTAAAATTCCTAGACAATAGTAAATTTTTCCACATTAGATGTTATTAGTTGGTTGTGAGCCTCTCCATTAATTTAATTAATAATATCTAAATTTTCTGCGAGATATTTTTATTATTGACAATTTTGAGAAATCATTTAAATTACAAGGAATCTATCATCAGTTAAAAAGTATATACTCTTCTTGTAGCTATCATTATCTAATAATCGGAGGTATAGTATTTCCTTTATTGTTTGCAATTTGGCAGGTATTTATTTTCTACAAAGTAAAACTATCAATTAACAAAAATAATCAGTAAATATTACTGATAACTAATATCCTCGATCTAATTGTATGAGTGTTATATCCCTTAATGCTATTTGTTTGTAGAGAAATAAGATTTCTTTAACGTCAACAATTGTAAAATCATCCTCATTAAGTGATTGCATAATACAATTATAAATTTCATCTTCTACACTTAATAAATATTCATCGGTGGTGGGGATATGGGGGATACGTTCCAGTTGACATGTTAAACGATAGGTTATTTCTGGAATCAGATACTTCATAATTCTTTCCTGTTCAAATAGTTTTCCAATCGATTGGTCCAATCGCATCATTGGTATGCTGCAGGTATCCCTGATCTCCCTTATTGTTTCTTCAAGATTTTCTATAATCTCGTAGGGAGATTTCATATACGATAATTTAATTTTCGGGATTATTTAAATTGCAACAGGATTATTTGCTAAATTGAGAATTTTTACCATTTTTCATGTTTATTTCATCATTTTCGTGTCGATGAAGAAGTGATAGATATTAGAAATCAACACATTTTACTTGATTACACTTGACGTAAATCAAGATATTTGGTCAGGCATCAAGTTAAGACATTAATAGAAATCGAAGTACTTTACAAAATTACATTTTAGATAAATCAGGAATTTTGGCCAAGAATCCGGTAGACGAACTGTTTTACAATGACTAATTTTCCCAACATTCTCAGAGAATGTCTTAAAGTCCATATCTTTAAATGTAAGCTGTTTAATATGATTGAAATTCACTTTTGTATCGAACTCGTTCAATTCGAGCAAATCTTGCACTGTTACAGTCATAGCCTTTACATGACTTACTGTTAGGGCATTACTTTGAAACTGAAACTTATCATTCAATAATTCAGCGGATAATTTGGGAAATTCACCCCTGGTCTCAGAACTCTCGTTCACATTTGTTTCTTCTTCGTTTAGGTTAATATCTTCTTCGTTCATCATTTGTTCATCCATTTATTGGTGATGACATGTATTACAACAAACTAAAAACATGTTGGAATAATAAATTTACTAAACTAAAAATGTTTGTTAAACTTAATTTTGGTTCGGATTAAACTTAATAGTGGTTCTGACTCAAATCATTATTGGATTTATGATGAGAAATCTTTCAAATCCATCTGAAACATAAAATCACTAAACGAATCTCAAAATGCCCCAAACTATCAAATTCTGTGAAATGCGTAT
>CAZRLL010000255.1:1411-4840 GCA_964600735.1 uncultured archaeon | reverse complement strand
TAATAATCTTTTGCAAAGTTTTAACAACTACACCAATTATATTGAGGAATGGATTGAGATCAATCAGGATCTTCTATTCGAATTAGATATTAACATTTTGGAATTCTATGAGATATTATTCAAGATGATAAATATCAATCCAGAACTACAAATAATTCAACGAGAAATCGGACAACTACTGAAGATTAAACCCAAATAACTAAAATGAATCTTGCTTCCCTTTTTTATGAGAATTTTGAATAAAACAAGTATCCATCCGAAAATAATTTTCTGGATATTTCTGATCCTCTCAGCCTTGAGTGTGATTGCATTTATTCAATTTGGTTTCCCATTCCCCTTCTTTCTACTTTTTTTCCCACCATTACTTGGGCGTTACAATAAAAAACGGGATCAATTTAGTCATAATTGCAATGAATGTGGATTATTGCTTGAATCTTTCTGGAAATACTGTCCCTATTGTTCTACCGAGATTAAGTGAAATTAACTATTCTGCTATACCCATCATCTGAAAAACAACTTTTCGATTCCGAGGACGAACGTCTAGTTCAGCAAATACTATCTGTTGCCAGGTACCTAAGGTTAGTCGACCATTAGTTACAGGAATGGTCATCTCAGAGCCAAATAAAGTTGTACGAAGATGTGAGTGTGCATTACTATCTATACGGTCATGAAAATAACCCTTCCCTTTTTTGATCAACTCTGAAATTACACGTTTGGTATCCTCAATAAGTCCGGATTCATACTCTGTTGCAATAATCGATGCGGTTGACCCAGGTATAAAAATAGTGCATCGACCTTCCTTTATTCTTGTTTCTGCAACAAAGTTCTCGATTTCCCTGGTAATATCAATTAGCTCGATTTCTCCATTAGTTCTTAAATTATGAATCTTAGTCTCGATTTGTAAAGTACCAACAACCACAATTTTACAATTTCTCCTGATTTTAAAACTAATTCTACGTCTAACTCAAATTTCCAACAAAACCAAAGCTGTAAAATTAATAGTTTCGAATTATTATTCAATGATGAAATTTATTATGTTTTACGTGTTTTCTTTAAAACAGAAATTATAAAATTGACATTGGGTAAATTCAGAGATACATTCATCTGCAACTGCAGGAATTGCTGGGGGTAATTCATCTTTTTCCTCATACAGGGCCATCTGTGATAATTTCATTATAATTTGGGTAAATACTTCTTTGTCAAATTCGTTAATCACGAAGCTTAATTCCCAATTATTCCTATGCACGTACAGCAGTGCTCCTCTGATTCCTCCCAGCATCCCCTGATATGCCATTAATTGCTTTAAATGGTTAGTATTAGGTAAGTATTGTCTTCTTGAATTTGTTGATTTGATATCGATTACAAGCCTTTCACCATTAGTATCCTCGATTAATAAGTCATAATGACCCATTAAGGTAAACTTTCCCCCATCGAAGGTAATTTCCTTCTCCATCGATAATATATGGTCTTTTAATGCTTCTTGAATTGACTCATGAATAACTTGTCCGGCTACATTTGTTCCAAATGTGGACGGAATTTCTCCCTCATTTGTTAATTTCAAAACGGGTAATAATTTCAATTCATCTTGTGTTATATATTTTTGAGGATCCTTATTCAAAATGGTTTTTCTACTACAATAGGCCACCGAGGATGCACGGTATTCCATAGGCAAAGGTACATAATCATGACCTCCCACTATTAATTTATCGTATATTATTTTTTTTAATTTATTGAATAATTCTTTATCCTCTCGAGACGCATCAGAAGAAATACCATGTAATTTAAAATCATTTTGGTTTTTGTTTTTTTCTTCTTTTTCCATCTCTGAAATTAAATGAAAAATTTATCTAATTAAGTTTCACTTGTTATATGAAAAAAATGAGTCAAAATAATCAGCAATCAATTATTGAAAAAATGTGAAGGAAAAAGGGGACAAGCCCCGTAATCCCTTCCCATGCCCTACGTCGGTGAAACAATTTATATATAATAATCAATTATCTTCATCATCGAAGTCAGTACGACCAATCTTTATAGGTGGACGGAAGAAAACAGGAGTCGCTGCAGCTCCTCTTCTGACCACAATATCAATGGTCAATGCTTTGCTAATTGCTCGAAAACGATTTCTTAAGGTAACGGGAGTAGTCATAGCTGCCTCGGCCACCATTTGCTGGGTTCTCCTCTCACCCGTTCTGAGACAGGCAAGGTAAATAGCTGCTGCGGCAACACTCATCGGTGACTTGCCCATGTCTAGCTTACCCTTCCGAGCGTCTAGCAAGATTTTTCTGGCTTCATTTTCGGTTTCCTGAGTGAGTTCTAATTTTGAGGTAAGTCGAGCTACCATGTTGGTTGCATTAAACAATTTGGGTTTGATATTCAACTCCATCATGTATACTCGCATGCACCTAGCAATAATTTTCTTGTTCACTGAACTGATTTCTTCAAGATCTTTGAGAACAATGGCAAAATCATGCTTTCTAGCACCCAAGTAAACGGCTGCGGCAATCATAGAATTAATCGATCTCCCTCTGATCAATTTACTTTTCAATGCTTTTCTGTAATAATAGGATGCTGTGGATTGAGTTTCTTGGGGTAGTTGTAGTGCAGCTCCTAGTCTTTTTAATTCACGAAGGGCTGTTCTCAAATTTCTAATTTCTGATTTTGATGTTCTGGAATTTATCCATCTAAGTCTACGCATCCTCTGTCGGGTAATATTTGAAATTCGACTGCCGAAAGCATCCCTCGAAGTATTGCTTATATCTGTCGATAATCCGTAATCTGGTCTAAGATTAGTTACGGGGGGTCCTCCCCTTGATTTATTTGCATGGTCCTCTGTACCATAGGTAGGAATTGCAGCAGTTTCAATTACTTTATCAACTACTAAACCACAATCAGTACATACTACATTTCCTTGTTTATACTGCTCAATTATTTTTTTTGAACCACAATCGGGACAACTTTCATTTGTCATTTTATTTATCAGCTCATTGATCCAGGTCACTTAAGTATGTCGCTCGGAGAGAAACAACACATTTGTACCTACCCAGTGGTAATAACCACTATGGTAGTAGTGACCACTACAGTAGTATATATGTTGTTCGAACTATATAAACCTTTTGTGTTTGGCGGCGATACGTACTAGACTATTGCCCGAAAAGTTAACATTTATATACAATATTGACTTTTGGTTACAAATGCTGGTTTTGTTTATATAGGTGGAGGCTCCCTTCACAACTTTCTGGACATTTGTTTGGTTTGCAAATCTAGTATGAGCATCTACATATATATAAAGCAATCCCCGGAAACAAGGATTCCATGCAATTTCGAGGGAATGAATTATTATTCAGTCATTTCTCAATGATTCTAATATACGAAACAATCTTAGAGGGAATGGTAGACGAACAAAATAATATTTTCCTGCAATTGTTAGAA
>CAZRLL010000255.1:0-1311 GCA_964600735.1 uncultured archaeon | reverse complement strand
ATTAGCAAATGAGCTTGATTTGGTTATTAAAAACAGAGAGAAGAAACTTGAATCCTGGTAGTAACCATCCTAAACATTTCGTTGAAACGTTTTTGCATTGAAATAATTTTTATGGAACAAATAGTTGAATATTCAATAATGCAAGCAATTATTTATCATCTACTATGTAGTATTATTTTATGCTGAGGCGACTTTGGAGCATTATTAGTAATGTGATGAGCAACTCAATCGGGAAAGGGAAGGATTATCAGGACTGATAAGAATCAGAGATCACTGATAAGAATCAGTCTTGACCGATCCTAGCCTCAGCAAATTTTTAATTTATACCAATTTTTACATATTAATAATCAATAATCTACTGTAATTTCCCGATCAAATTATTAGATATAAATTAAAAATTCGACAATAAATGAAAATTGATTCAAATTCGATTTTCTAGTATTATAGTCTGGGTAAATATTATATGCGATGATTGCTAATTAGTTATTAACGGCTGGATATAGGGGATATTAGCTAGATTTGAAAGCAATCGGAAATCATTCCAGAATGATTACAATCACCATTTTAGGTGAACCTGGGACAGGAAAAACCTCTCTGAAAAATTATCTTTTAGGTCAAGAATTTGATGAAAGCCAAGCTATGACCTTGGGAGCAAACTTTAATTTTACTAGCTTGAACAACATTAAATTACGGATATGTGATATCGCAGGTCAGTCTTCCTACCAAATTGTGAGAAAGAATTACATGAAAAGGTCTGATGGTGCACTGCTTGTTTTTGATCTGACGAACCCTGACAGCTTTCATAAATTATCCGAATGGACGAATGCGTATACAAGTATGAATTCGTCAAAAACAATCCCAATATTGATTGTGGGAAATAAATCTGATTTACAAGAAAATAGAAAAGTCATGCTAGAAGATGTGGAGATTTATCAACGAAGACTTGAGAATCACCCAATTTTGAAATATAATATAGTAGGTTACCTCGAAACATCAGCCAAAACTGGGGATAATGTTAGTAAAGCCTTTTCCCAGGTGGCTAAAATAATTAATGATCAAATTATTATCAGTGGATGATTATTGGTAAGTTGGCCAAAATCTTATGAATTTGACCTCCTTACGGTATTTCATACCCAAACTCTGATTCACGATATTCAAGGCATGTATGCCATTCTTTAGTGGGATAAAAGTACCCTTTTCACCACTCCTCATTTCATAACCCTCGACAATCAAATCATTCTCTTGTAGTACCTGCACTATATCATCAAAAATAGATAAGGATGAATAAAATTCAAGGGCTTCAAAACGTTT
>CAZRLL010000254.1:0-4871 GCA_964600735.1 uncultured archaeon | reverse complement strand
GATAAACTCAAACCGCTTCCAAATTTCTTCTTATCCTCATTAGTTGTAAAAAATGGATGAAATATTTTTTTTCGTACTTCATCGCTCATTCCCATTCCACTGTCCTCAAAAATGATATGTATGAATTCTCCTTCATTTATATTTCTAGATTGAAGATCTTCATTACTAGCGACCTTGGCTCTTACCGCTATAAAATCCCCCTTATTTATCCCTCGACTTTCAATTGAGGCTATGGAATTCGTTGCTAAATTTAGTAATACCTGATTTAACTTCACCTTATCAGCAATTACAAAATATTTTCCCTTGCCAAATTCTACTTTTTTTTCAATTAAACGATTTGTTGCTTTTTCTAAAAACCCAAATGTATCACTCGCAATTGTATGAAAATCAATATTGCTCAACACACCATCACTATCAGCAGCCAGGATTTGAAATTGTTTTATTAAATTTGAAGCTTGGTAAATTACCTTTTGAGCCTCATTAAGATACATCACGTGTTTTTTCTTGAGTTCAGCTACATCCATTAGTACTAGTGATAAATTACCCGCGATACCCATTAGCAGATTGTTGAAATCATGTGCAATCCCCCCGGCCAATGTCCCTAGTATGTCCATTCTATGTTTAAGATCAATTTCATCTTCCAAGGACTTGATATCTGAAATATCTTTAATTGTACCTAAATATAGTTCATCAACCTTGTTATCTATTAAAATGAAAGTAATTATGCATGTCTTCAAATTTTTATCTTTAGTATATAGCTCAAGTTCAAGATTTAGTAAATCTTCACCATTTTTTACAGCATTTTTAATTGAATTGAAATCCTGTTCATTTACGAAAATTGATTTTAAATCTAAAGATCTGATTTCCTCTTTTGAATAGTTAAAACAGGACAATGCATTATTGTTAATTTCTAGAATTTTACCATCTTTATTAAATACAACAACTCCATCAGATATAGTTGTCAAGAGATTCTTGTAAATCAACGAAGAATCAAATTCCATGACCAATAGGTAATCATTTATGTGTTTAAAGTATATTTCTAATTACCAGCGAAAAAGCGAAAATAATAATCCAATTGTTACCTACTATATACAGAATTGGATTTCAAGCCATAACGGAACAATTCCTAATGTTAGTAATTAAAAATGAATTCTAATAATATAAATATCCGATAAATTTGAAATGGATATAACGTTAATTTGTTAATTTTGATTACGTTATTTCTGCAGGAATATGTGCGAAAATTTAATTTACTCATTATTCTATAACGATTATAGTGAGTGTTCTTGATAATGCTAAAGATTGGGCATTAAACAATCTAGTTGATGAGGATACATTAGCCATTCTATTAGTGGGTTCTTGGGCAAGAGGAACGGGGAATGATACAAATGATATTGATTTAATAATCATAAAGCAATATCAACTGATGGGTATTTATCATCAGGAACACAAACAAGATGAATTCACTTTAGATATTTGGGTCAACGATAAAGATGCAATGCATCAAGAATTATTTGAGCCTCTTCAAGACTTAAATAACATAAATAACGTTTCCATGATAATATCGGCCCTTAAGGAGGCTGTAATTTGGTTTGAAAAGGAGTCGTTTATTGATGCCTATATTGAAAAATCAAAAAATTGGACTTGGGACCAAAATTACATTAAATTACTTGAATTTAATTCGTCTGAACCAATAGTGGAATGGGCTAAAAATGCATATAATGAAAATATCTCTTTGTTAGATACTGCAAAAACAAGACTGAAAGAAGGGAAACCAATTGGTCATAGAAGGAAAGATTACCCCGAACTTAAAATTGAAAAATCAGAGGATTTTGCCAGAAAAGTGATGGAATTGACTCTCAATGCATATAAGCACCTCGGTGTCGAGAGAGAGTGGAGTGAATTTGCTGATGCCAAAAAAGCAATGAATCAGGGTAATTGGAGTGATTGTGTTGGGTTGTTAAAGGATGTTCTTCGCTTTATGATAAGATATGAACTTCCTGCAGTCCCAGAGCAGTTACTAGATCCTGCAATTTGGAAAGCTACTGAGGAGATGACCTTATCTGATGAAATTACTGCAGCACTTCAGAAGATATATAGTTAATACCTCTAGTCATTTTAATGCTATATTTTAATTTCTTTTGAAAATGCATCCGATATGATTTTATTCTGATTTCTAATGGAGAGTTATGGTTAAAATCACAGAACCAATGACTATGATTACGGACTATATCTTGTCAATCATGTCTTTTTTGCTTGGAATAGCCTTGATTGCCACAGGCTCTGACAAGGATCAGTTATCCATGATTCTTTGGGGAATTGGGTTGATTACTACAGGCATCAGTGCCTTATTTGGGGGAACTTACCATGGGCTTACAGAAACTATAAGTGAAAAATCTTACAATTTATTACGCAAATTAACACTGTATTCGATTGGATTGACAAGTTTATTGATTCTCTTAGGATCCATTATATCATCAATCAAATCCGAAACAATTCAATACATTTTAATTGGTGTAAGAATCATAAACTTCATAATTTATGGTGTTTGGATTAAAGAGCATATTGAATTTATTTATGCAATTATGAATTATGTACCAACTATGTTAGTAATAATTTTTTTGAAAATTTATTCTTATTTTGAGTATGACGACCCAAGTTCTCTCTGGATTATTTCAGGTATTTTAATTGCATTTATTGGAGCTGGTATTCAAGCAAGTGGCTTTAGTCTTCACAAACACATGAATAACAATGATATTTTTCACATAATTCAAATGATATCCACGTATTTTCTATATTTGGGTGCATTGGAGTTTACTGATTTTTGATGTTTCTATTTAATTTTCCATGTCGTTGAATGCGAACATTATCTCTCCAACCTTTGCTGCATATCCTTTTGACACATTGAATTTTTGTCGAACTTTGTAAATACCCTCCTTATTCTTTTGCCATCCGTAAAATCGTAATTGCTTCTTTTCTCCCACCTCGACTAAAATAATAGCCTTCAACCAAGAACCAGTTTTTGCTAATGTTTTTCCTCCAATTACCTTAATTCCTTCACCAAGTGGAAATCCTTCTGTTTCAGTCAATAATGAATTGATATCGGTTGAAATCATAATTTGTTTTTTAATTGTTAACTAAATAGAGATTATTATTGACTCAATAAACTTTGAGTGGAAATTTTATAGGCTCCAAATCCATGTTGATTTTCTTTGAATTGTGAAAATTATTTGGTTAATTTGAAGCAAACAAATATTAATTCAAACGCTTTATTTGTTAGTTTTAATATAATAAGGTAATGTTTCTAAAGCCATTTTTAGGTGCTCTAATGAAGTATTACCACCAGAAAAAACAATCCCGACTTTTTTTTCTTGTAATTGAGATCTTAACTTATATGCACCTGCAAGTGATGCAGCTCCTGCACCCTCCACCAGTGAATGTGTACGCTCTATGGCAAAAAACATGGCTTGCATTATTGAATTATCACTAACAAGAATGAAATCATCAAGATATTCCCAGAGTATTCTTTGAGGTAAATCAAATGCTGTCCCGGTAGCAAGACCCTCTGCAAATGTATTATTTTTTGCGTTTACCAACGATTTATTCTGCCAAGATAGGAAAGCAGCTGGTGATTCCTCGGATTGCACTCCAATAATTCTAATGTTTGGCTTTATGGTTTTAGCTGCAATACATGTGCCTGCAGCACCGGATCCTCCTCCAACCGGTATAAATATTACGTCAAGATCGGGTTTATCTTCTAACATTTCTAAGGCGTAGGTTCCAACGCCCGATATCAACTCAGGTTCATTACCAGAGTGAATATAACGCATGTTTCTCTCTTTTACCAATTTTTCGCAGTAAATCTTTGCTTCATCAAAATTCTTTCCATGAAATAATACTTCTGCACCCAAACCTTGCATTGATGCTACTTTACCTGGATTAGAATTTTCAGGAATTACAATGGTTGCATTTATTCCAAATAATTTTGCGGCATAAGCGACTGACTGACCATGATTACCAGTAGATACTGCAATTATACCATTTTTTTTCTCATCTTCTTCTAATTGAGAGATTAGATTTATTCCGCCTCGAACTTTGAAAGCGTTTATTGGTTGGTAATTTTCGTGTTTTATGTAGACTTCAGTACCTATTAGTTCATTTATCCCTGAATATGAATACATTGGAGTTTTTGGTAAATATTTTAGAATTCGTTGATG
Organism: uncultured archaeon; assembly: GCA_964600735.1. Taxonomy (GTDB): domain Archaea; phylum Asgardarchaeota; class Heimdallarchaeia; order Heimdallarchaeales; family Kariarchaeaceae; genus LC-2. Next base: position 654 of record CAZRLL010000254.1, on the reverse strand, counting down.
GGCTTGAAGAATATCACTTAAATCAGGTACTTTCATGATAGACAACCATTACCGTCAAAATGAATTGATTTAATTTTTGTTTCTATAAAATATTAGTTAATTAACTCATCATAACCAATAAATGGAATTATTGTCTAGATTATAATTACTCTTTTGAAAGAATAATTTTTATTAAATCATCTCTTCAATGGCAACTATGGTAAATAAAAACACTGATATCGATGAACATAGCGAAAGCGGTAGAATAGTATCCAAAATGAGGAAATTTCATGCGACAGGAAAAACACGAGATTATGATTTTAGAAAAGCACAATTGCTGAAACTTCGGAGGGTGATACAAGAACATGAAGAGGATATTGTCCAAGCATTTTATTCAGATCTGCATAAATCTAGAACTGAAGCATTAGCATCAGAATCTTGGGTGATTTTGGCTGAAATTAACCATTTTATTAGAAATTTGAAAAAGTGGATGAAACCTAAAAAAGTTAGAACTCCATTATTCTTGTTTCACGCTAAGATAAAAATAGAAACAGTTCCCAAAGGAATTTGTCTTATCATCGCACCATGGAATTACCCATTCTTATTGCTATTAAGTCCGTTAGTTGGGGCTATGGCAGCGGGGAATTGTGTAATGCTCAAACCCTCTGAGATTTC
>CAZRLL010000253.1:0-4881 GCA_964600735.1 uncultured archaeon | reverse complement strand
CCTTTTCCTTTATTTCTTTCATATAATCTTCTTTTAATTTTTCAATCATTAATTTTCCCAAACTGTAATTCAGATATCCTGGGTCATAAGTTCCTCGTTTTGCCTCTGATTCAGCTGGTTTTCTTCCTAAAAATGCATATTGCATAAATAATTGTGTGGCATCTTCTACGGAAAAATTATTATCTGTATGCAATTTTATCGCAGATATTAATCTTACATCTCTAAGTATGGTCTCGGTTAATTGAGCCATTCGATACCTATTATCTCCCTTTTGGAAACCAGCTTCCCACATGGCCTCTTCTACGTGTAGAGCATAACCTTCCCAGAAGTGATAAGCACCAAACAATTTAGACATTATTGATTTTGATTTCTGATTGTGTAAGTGATGAAGGTAATGCCCAGGCCAGACCTCATGTACAGAAATATCAATTAGTCCAGGATAATTAAAAGTTCCCAGCCAGTCATCCTTTTCTTTATTGGTCCACTTATCATCAGGTGGTGTGATATAGTAATACGAATTAGTTGCCTTTCTTTCCAGTGCACCTGGAGTATCACAAGCTGCAAATGCCCATTCTCTCATAGGTTTTGGAGTATAGATAACATTAATTCGAACTTCAGAGGGAATTGAAACAAATTTGTTGTCGATGAGGAATTGTCTAATATCTTCTAATGCTTTATTTGTTGCCTGAATTAGTTGATCAGATGGGGGATGATCTTTTCTGATGGTATTCATGATTTCTTCAACTGTCAAATTTGGATCTATATTTGCAGCTGCTTTTTTCATCTCATCTAAACTCCAATATAGATTTTTTTGTCCTGCAGCGAGAATTTCATCTAATGTAGAACTAACTCTCTCTGATGCATATAACATCCCTCTGAAATTTGTGGATCCCAGTTTATAGGAAACATTACAATTTGGCTTGATTTTTTCCAGATAATCTGTTAATATTTTAATTCCTACAATTCCCTGACTTTTTGCCTCTTCTAATTGTTCCATATTTTTAATTTCATAATTTGGAAACAACTCTTTTATCTCATTATTTAAATTTTCAATAAATGAAATTCCACCTTCTAGCATTAAGATTGTCATTTCTAATAATTCTGGTGGCAAGTTATCATTCAGATTTTCTACAGCAATTGAATAATATTTTTGTAATCCAGTTAAATGAAGAATTAACTCTTCAATTCGCTGCAAAATTGGTGCATAATCCTTGAGTAAGTATTCAACAACGATTGCTGGATCTGTATAAGTCATAGGATTTGTATTATAACATTCAAGTGTAATAATGTTGAATAACTCTAAATCAATTTTATTTTCAAGAATCAATAGGTCAAGTAACTGGTCCTTATCCAAGTCATCATGATTTATATTTTCCAAATTTCCCCTAGTTTTTTTCAAAAAGTAGATGTAAGAATTTATTTGTTCAGCAGAATTATCGGGTAGTAATCCAGCAAATTCTCTCCATCCAAATTCAAACGCTTCTATTGGATTAAATGAGGCATATATCCTTAAAAACGAATTCATTAAATATTCAAAATCGGTTTCCATCAAAAGCTAATATTTGGAAACCCTTTTCAAATCCACGTATATTGAATATTAATTAATGGGAAAACAGGGTTATACTCGACATTTTAAATATTGTAGTGTAAAAAATATGTAGTGTAAAAAAAAATATGCAAGTTCAAGGGTTATCAAGTCATTTTAATTTTCAACTAATACGAAGATCCATACTTAATTAACTGGACAGGAAATCTAGGATAACTAACTCTATGACCCCTAGATTTCGATTCGTTGTAAAACTATAGCTCAAAAATCAACAATTTGGAAAAGAAAAAAATTACATATTTAACCAAAACCGAATGATTAATAATATAAATAAAAAAATTAATAAACACAAAAGGGGTTTATTTTATCAAAATGTATATTTTTATTTTGAAGGATTTCAAAATATTATAAGTTTAATTAAAAGAATAGAAATTTGCACAAGAAATAAAGGGGAGTCTCTAGACATATCGATTTCAGATTATAAGACTCTTAATCGCTAAAATCTATTAATTTACCTGAGTTTCAAATGTAATATTTGACATTAAGACCTGATGTTCAAATTCTTTATCTAGATTTTTGATTTAATTACCTCATAACATCAAATTCATCTCATAATTTAAGAAATTACAATTTTACACTCCTACATTTCGTTTGGAACTATAATATTTATTTTATATTAATTCTAACTATCATTCAACCATTCGTGACACGAATTTACTAATTTCAATTTACATAACTCTAATCATGATAATTCAAGATCATGCTCAATTTTTATCGTACACTGGTTATCTCAATATTTCTCTTGGAAACAATTGAAACTTAATTTTCCGTCTCCTCACCGTATATAATATCATCAATATCTAAGCTTAATAGAATTGTTTTTGACTATCTAGAAATTTTTTATATTTTTCCGGATTTCACTTGGTATTACATAAAGAATACTACAATATTACAGAATTCATTTAAACATTCTCTAGAAGAATTAAAAATCTTCTAGGTCTTCGTTTCCTTTGGAAGTATAGATTGTAAATAAAAAATGAATAAGATCCTTAAAATTTATGAATTGGTGGGTTTTCCTTGCCAAGCATCCCTTTGATAAATGATTAAACTATGCGGTTGACTCCAACCAAATCCTGCCATAACAAATCCTTCTACTGTTTTTCTTTTTGAAGGTCCAAAACAAATACCTAAACTTGCCATTTCCTGAGCTGCATAGCCTCTAACAGCTAATCCTCCATTTTTGTATCCTTCTAAAGAGTTTGATATTATACAGCCATGAAATTCTCCAGGCAAATTATGGTTGGATTTGACAATTAGTGTATCATGATTATTATCAGTGATTAGTCTTTTTTCTTCAATTAATTGATCGAATAATTCCTGGGAAAATGGAACAAACCTACCATCAATCATTATATTTCCAGCAAATAATTTATTCACCTTTGGGATAAATTCTTGATAAAATTCATTATCTAGTATTGGGATAAACTGTCCAGTTAATTCTGGAGATGTATCTGCTTTGGTAATTCTGGCAGATGGATTAATTGCCAAAAATTTCCCATTAAAATTATTACCTTCCAAGAATGACCTTGCCGGTAAATTGTCTGAATCTGCCAGTGCTCTAATTGATTTTACATTTTGAGTGATTAACCAATCCATTGCAGAATTAATCAAAGATGTAGCAATACCACGTTGTCTAAAATTAGGTGATACCCTAGCTGCTTCTAAATATCCAATATCTCCAACTATACGGCCTTGGACCTTCCCAATTATTTTACCATCTAAATCTGCAAGTAAAGGATAGACATTTGTTTGTTTGATAACTTTAAGCCATTTTTCTTTTGATACTTCTCCATCCTCTGCTAATGAAATTGCAAATTCAGAAACACCCGGTCCATCTTCTTGAGTCCCAACCCTAATGTCAATGGTATCCATCTGACTTAACATTTATCTATATTGAGATAATATATAAATATTAAAATGATTGATGATATGTGACACAAATTATTGCTTCAGGTAAAAAAGTGATTAATTTAGATGATCGTTTTTTACCTAAATTCATTAATTTAACATATTTCAGCAATAAAATGAGTGGATTTAGCTCCAACAATTTTGACATTCATCCAGGATCCAATGTTATCGACTTTTTCATTTACAATAATTGGTTTGTAGGCATAATTTCTGGCTTCAATTCCCCCTTTTGGACCCTTATCAATTAACAAAACCTCACCTTTCCAATCGATCCATTTCAAATTATCTTCATATTGAATTTTTTTACAAATTTTTGCCAGTTTCGTTGATCTCCTCTTCCTTTCAGCAAATGGTATTTGATCTAATTTTGCAGCTGGAGTTCCCCTTCTTTCCCAATATCTTGATATATTGGTTATGGAAGGTCGAGTATTCCTTATTGTCTCAATCGTTTCTTCAAAATTACTTTCAGTTTCTGTTGGATATCCACAAATGACATCGGTAGATAAAGTTATTCGCGGAAATATGTTTCGAAACTCTCTAACAATATGCTCATATTCCTCAACTGTATATCCTCGTTTCATATGTGCCAAAACATCATTGTTTCCGGCCTGAAAAGGAAGATGAAGGAATTTATACACATTTTCTGATTTGTAGGCTTCAATGACTTCATCAAGAATTTTGATAAAATTGTTTGGATTTCCCATCCCAATTCTTAACCAGAATTTTCTATTAATTTCATTTAAATCATCAATAAGACCTGATAGAGTTTCATTTATATCGAATCCCCAACATGCGGTATCCTGACTAGTGAGCCACACTTCTGGTGTTATTTCTCTCCTCACTGCATTGATAATACTTTCCCTGCTAAAGGATCTTAGATGACCCCGAGCAAATTTTGTTGCACAGAAACTACAGGAATTGACACATCCTTCATTAATCTGTACTATATTACGGAATTGGTTCCACCTAGTAGAATCTAATAAAGGCTTTTCAATCCAATCATCGGATGAATTCTTTCGCGAATTTTTTGATCTAATTACAGGAAGATTAACTGCTCCATTTAATACAGGAATTATTTGTGTTGCTGCATTTACGCCTAGAATTATGGATCCCGGATACTTTTTTCTAATTAATTCTGGTTCTGCTTGTGACATGCAACCAGCAATCACAATTTTCTGTTGAGAACTTGTTAATTCATTCAACACATGGAATATTTTATTTTCAGTCGGTGTTTTAACTGTACACGTGTTTAAAACTACAATATCTGCTTGATCTTTATCTTCTTCTGAGATTAAAATATATCCACCATTAAGCAACTGTTTCTCGATTAACTGGCTATCCTTTTGGTTATGGGAACAACCCCAAGT
>CAZRLL010000252.1:1106-4922 GCA_964600735.1 uncultured archaeon | reverse complement strand
TCTTTTAATTCTTCTAGAAGTTTATTAGCTTTTATTATATCTGAATGATAAGAAACTGTATCCCATATTTCTTTTGCTTTGGCTGAAAAACGCGGCATTACTATTAGAGTGATTTTAAACTGATTAATTAGACTTTTCTAAAATATTGTATAGAATTGATTATTCGCTAATATTTTCAAATGCGGATTATCATCCAATTACGCAATAATAATTAATTAGACAAATGTTTAATCAATCAATTGTTTAATTTTGTAGGAAGAACCAAGATTAAGTTTAATGGTATCCACGAACCAAAATTAAGAAAGAATAATATAGGACTAGTTGTACTTTTGGAATCGTAGTCAACACAGACATTTTTATAAAAGAAGGAGAAAATAATCATGTATCATCACCTAAGGGATTAAGGATGAATTCGAATGATCATAACGAGTTTGTGTATGTTGAGACAAAAAGCAAGATTACTGATTCTTGGTTACCAAAACAAGCTCGAAAAATCACGATAGCAATCTTAAACAAAATACCAGATGAAGGTAAAAGTATCAATCAAAAGAATATTTTTGGGACCTCATTTCTGATCAATTTCCACCGAAAAATATACTTGATCACTGCAAAACATGTTTTAAAAAAATTGAAGGACGCACCACCCTTTTTGGTGTTTTCATATATAGACAAGATAACAAATCAACCCTCTGTTTTTACTTTGAAAGGTAAAGATCTGACAAATCATTCATTAGAGTGGATATATCCAGAAAAGGAACATGAAGATTATGCATTTCTCCATTTGTGTCAAAAAGAACTCGATTTGCTTACAGCACAAGCTGTCCAAGTGGATTTTAGTTCGTATAAGATTGAAAAAGACAAAGGCAACTGGTTAAAAATTAAAGATAGGGTTGGAGAAAACACGGCTGCTTTAGGTTATCCGAATCAAGGAACGTCCATTTACAAAGACGGAACTAGATCATTCTTTGCTCAATCGATGATTTCTGAATTGACTGGACTGAACTTACGGACAGGGAAAATTGTGTTAAGAGTGAAAACTACTGATCCCAACGAAAAAACTGTTAGTATGGAAATAAAACCTGGTGGTTTAAGTGGGGGTCCGATTTTTATTCGGAATTTAGAGAATAAAAATGGTTTATTTTCACTAATTGGTATGGTAACTGAAGTATTACCATCTGAAGATGACAGTGGTTTTCCCTTCCTAAATTATATTGGTGGTATCACAATTACAAAAATTCTAGCTTTGATCAATGAGAAGCAAACAGCTTGTGCTTGCGATATGAACTAATTTATAATTGACCGAACAAAGCATTCGTGTAAATTATCTATTGTGAATTAATTGTGTGATAATCAATTATCAAATCATCTTTTCTACCATCATACAAAAGAATGAATTCAGTATCAATTTTATTATTTAATTCTGTCAGCAAATTTTCCAAATCTTTTATTTCTTGATTGGATATAAGCAGTTCATCTCCTATTTTTAAACTTTTATCGCCAATCCTATCTTTATATCTCTTGTTAATGATACCATCAGCATGAATCAGGAGATTTCTCTTAGATTTGAAATCATCGAGTTTTTTGATTTCAGTACCAGTATATTTATGAGTAATTCCTAATTTCGAGTATGCTCAGATCCAATTCAACCAATCTACAGAGAGAATTAAACAAATAAGATTCAAATAAAGTAAACATCTTAAGCAAAAAAATCTGATTCACATTGAATTCATAATTACTTTTGGTTAAATACGAGTAAATTTCTAATAACACATAATCCTTTAAATCGTTTACTCCTTTTGTTCTAATTTCTTCTCTCTTTTCCTCTAAGATTTCAAATTCATTGTAAATGAGATCTTTTCCAAAATTCATCGTTATTTTAAAAATCTCATATTCTTTGAAAAACTGGAAACTAAATTTTGTTTGTTTAAATCTCATTAAATATCAGATTAAACTTTGATAACGAAAATATAATATGCTTGCATATTATGTAATTTTTAGTTTATTTAATCGAATTTATTGAAGCAATATGAAACAGAGTTAATCAAAAATTCCTGGAAATAAATCTGTTCCAAGTAAGTTCTGAGCTGCAATAAGACCAAATGGAATTCGTCTTTGACATGATATACAGTAATTTGAGATTAAAGATCTTGCTGAACTCTCGCTGCCTGATGGATAAGAAAAATTTTGTTCGCATTTTATGCAGACAAAATGATACACCATGAGTTTACCTTGAAACTTTATTGCTCTTTGTCTTGCCTCTTTACAGATCGTTTCAATGTGATTATTTATATCTCGATATTTCCCATTACAATCCGGGCATTTAATCTTCCTGCTTTCTTTCACCTTTCTTTGAGAAGTAATGTTTAAACCCATATCTTGTTGTATATCAGTGCAGTCGACACAATGTAGAGCTTCTATGTCAACGCCGTTGCGTGTTCTAAAGATTAGGTATCTTAAATCGGTTTCTTGACCGCATATCCAACATATAATATGAGTTCCCTTTATTTTAAAAAGGTCTTCTGTGTGATCAACTTGATGTTCCGCACTTTCCTCATAGAACCATCTAGCTAATTCCCAAATTTCTTTGGCATTTTTAGTCACCTATTTTTACCTCTTAAGTAAATTTGCTAGTTGCTGCAAAACGTTGTTTTTCTAACACATCGACGAGATCCTCCCCAGGTTGGACTTCTATCGTTTCCCCACTAGGCAATTCAATCGTGATTATTTCGCCTCTATTCAATGCTTGTTCAGCCATCAATTTTTCTCGGTCGCCAATTTTCTCATTGTAAAAGTTATCAAAAAGGAAATAGACGAATGTTGCATCAAAAATAGGGTTCTCCACTGCATAAAATACTTTCTTTGATCGATTGTTTTCTACTTTCAACTCAAAAGTAATTTTTTTGAACTCTATTAACTGGTTAGCTAGTTTACGAACAGTGGACATTGGGAACTGAAGGGCTTGACTAATAGAGTAAACCGTATGCCCAGGATAAGATTTAATATATTTGTATATCTCATCACGTTTGACTTTCATCTCAAGCTGTTTCTTCTCCGTAGTTTTGAGGGTTGCTTTGTATGTCTTGTTATATACGTAGGTCATACTTTATGGTCATACTATATATTATTACCGTCATATAAATATGTAACTAATTTTACTGTTGCTGAAAGTGAAGAAATATGACAAAATACAGAAATTAAACAATAATCTAATTATAAAGAAATTCAATAAATGGAGTAAAATTATAAAATTGATATACCCACTATTAAACGGTTGTGTCATATATTTTAAGTACTCATTTATACAACAGACTTAAATATTACGGTTGTGTTATATATTATAGGGAACATGAAGCTAACTGAGGAACAACACGAGTATTTTTTTGATCAGATCATGTATGCAATGTATAGATTAACTCACGGATCGATAACAAAACACGTGCCTGTCGAAGCTATTCAGCGATTAATGCCAAAGGATATTGGTACCCAGAAGGTCTATCTCAAAAATTTCACGAAAGTTTTAAAAGATACTATAAAAATTGGTTACCTTGTTGAACATAAAACCAGAGGTGGAATGACCTACCAATTCTCAAAGCAAGGGCGCGATTATGCCTTGGCGTTGATCTAATACCAAAGGGAAGAATAACAAAAATTCAGGATATAATGATCCACTGCCAAAGCTTGCATTTAGTTTTGATCGGGCTATGGATGAATTAGAAGATACATTTTAAGTAATGGAAGAAACTGGTAAAGGGAAATAATAGATTAACTATTGCACTATCTTTATCAATTGCGTCTTTTCACCCAATTACGCAATAT
>CAZRLL010000252.1:0-1096 GCA_964600735.1 uncultured archaeon | reverse complement strand
AATATAATTAATTAGATACCTGCTTAAGAATTCACAAAATCCCCCATACTAGGAAATTCTTAGAAATACGTACATGGTCTAGATTCAATACGATAACTACAAAAAATCCCATACAGATGCAAAAATATTGCCAACAATTGATATTTCAGAAGATCGAATAATCTTTTATCAGATTTATGGAGATGGGGAACCAATAGTATTGTTGCATGGATTTATGGCCAATTCAAAACGTTGGTACAGCTTAGGATATATCCCAGAATTAATGGAATCATTTAAGGTGATATCGATTGACTCCATAGGGCATGGAAAAAGCTCAAAACCAACAGATCCTAAATCATATGATATTGAACTTCGAGCTAATGATGTCATATCTATATTGGATACACTTAACATTAATAAAGCTCATTTTTTTGGATTTTCGATGGGTGGACAGATTGCATTTGCAATTGGAAAATACCATCAAAAAAGGGTTTTGTCACTCGTAATTGGTGGTATGCATGTCTTGCAGAGAACAGATCTGTTCTCCGTTTATATAAATGAACGTATTGAATGGCTTAAATTAGGAATGGAAAACTACATTGAGAAAGTAGAAGAAGAGCTTGGGACTAAATTTCCACACACAATCCGAACACAACTTCTTGAAAACGATAAAGATGCCTTAGTAGCAAATCTAACAAGTGCAAGAGACTTTAAAGGAATGGAAGATATATTATCAGAGCTAAGTTTACCCATCCTTCTTTATGTTGGAGAGAAAGATGAGTTATATGCAGGTGTAAAAAAATGCTATCAAATTCTTCCGAATGCATCATTTATTTCTCTCCCTGGCTTAGATCATATTGAATCATTTGTAAAGCGGAACCAAATTTTACCACAAATAATTGATTTTTTGAAAGGAGTTAAATGCCCCGATTGATACTAAAAGGTCTTGGACTTACTCCTGGTTGACAAACGGACCACGTGAGTGTCTCTCTCTGCTCTCGACTTGTATTAGAAAATCTGAAACAGAAAATTAGAAATCTACAATTACCATTATGCGTAATATCATCCAAATCCGAAATTATAATTAATTAGATAATTACTTAACCATATTTTTCCA
>CAZRLL010000251.1:0-4948 GCA_964600735.1 uncultured archaeon | reverse complement strand
ACCAGGAACTTCACTAGCTAAATGACTGATTTAGTTAGTTATCATAGTATGCGTGATAATCCACGACAACATCTCTTTGCATCTTCATTAGTTGCGGTTAATATGTTTCTCCAAGAAGCAGCAGAATCTGGTTCTCCATTCCGGGAAATACAATCTGAAGGAATGACTATCATGGTAGAGCGTGGTAAGTGGATTGCTATTAGTGTAATAACAAAAACTGCCAATCCATATATTCGTTATAGATCCATAAAATGATAATTGAAATTGAAAACAACTTCCATGATATTCTAATTAACTGGACTGGTGATTTATCGGGGTTAAACACTGATCCCTTCGTTGAGCAATTGCATGCTTACGCTGAGTAGATTGGGATGAAATATTTAGAAAAGAACTAATCCAATAGAAATTGTCTTTTGTTTAAATTTTCAACAATAATATTATCTCATATTAATGAATTTCACCATAAGGACTTGGTACAGAATGGATGACGATAAAATTCAGGTGACCTTTATTTTTCCAGTTGCAGAGGAATTAAGAAATTATATTGATGAAAAATTAGTTGAGAAGAAAAATCTCTCTTTGAACTATGCAAAAGATGAGGAGGAGATAATAAGATATGCCCCAGATACGGATATTATGGTTGGGTGGAGACCAAAATTGGAGTACCTTGAAGCAGCAAATCGATTAAAACTATTCATACAACCCGGTACTGGGGCGGAATCTTTGGTTAAAAGATTTGAAAAATTTAGAAGAAAAGATGAAGTTATTACAACTAATACCCATAGAAATGCCTATAATTGTGCTCAACATTCTGTTACCTTACTCATGGGTATTATGAGCAAAATGATAATCCATCATGAGAGAATGAAATTACAGGAATCTAGCCAGAGAGAGCCTACAACTACCCTTCTTAAAGGGAAGATGGTAGGATTGTTGGGTTATGGACCAATCAACCAGTTTGTACACAAATTTGTATCAGGTTTTGACGTGGAATTTTCTATTTTGAAGCGAAATTGGAGCCCTTCAGATGAAAATTTACCAAATTCAGTAACCCCAAATGAAAAATATACAACTCACCAATTACGCGAATTCTTAGAAGCTGTAGATATTTTAATGATCGCACTTCCTCTTACCAAGGAGACCGAGAATTTAATTGGTAAAGTAGAGCTGGATAAACTTGGTCCTGATGGGTACCTTGTCAATGTAGGTCGTGGTAAGGTAATGAATGAACAAGCACTTTTTAATGCATTGAAAAATCGAGATATAGCCGGAGCCGGACTTGATGTATGGAATGCAACCGAAATTGATGGTAAAAGGATAAGATATGCCAAGAATCATCCATTCCATGAGTTGGATAACGTCATACTATCTCCACACCGGGCTAATTCCGGGGGTGATATTACTAGATGGGATCCAGTTCTGATCAATATTATCAAGTTTGCAGATGGACAAACTGATTTTGAAAATGTAATAGATATCGAAAAAGGCTATTAATTTGAATAGCCATTTGCTAAAACATTCTTCATCAAAAACAATGAATTTTAAATAAATATGACAAAATGGATTGATTTTACCAATTATAATTTGAGTAATGCTTAGGATTCAGCTATATAATTGTGAAAAATTCGAATGAAGGTTTGAATTATAGCAAAATAATTCATCACTTACATATAATATAAAAACTCTACTAAGTTAATTTTATCTAATCGAACAATATAAGGTAATATTACAAAATGCAATTACACATTTCAAAACTCACTGACGTAAGATTTCATGGCAGGGCAGGCCAAGGCGTTGTTACTGCCTCGCGACTTCTTGGAGAGGCTGCGATCAAAGCTAATAAATGGGTGCATGCATTTCCATCTTTCGGTCCCGAAAGAATGGGTGCTCCAATCGAGGCGTTCACTAGAATATCAGATAATAAATTTTACATCAAAACAGAGGTATATAACCCGGATATTATAATTATAATCGATCCCACTCTGATCCCCGAGGAGAAATACTACAAGGGATTAAAAGGTGGGGGAACAGTGGTGCTAAATACTAACAGGATTCCAGATAAAATTTTGGAACTGTTGAAAAATAAAAATGCAAACATATGGAGGGTTGACGGAGATTCTATCTCTCGAGAGCACATCGGTAGAACTGTAGCCAATACAGTTATGCTTGGTGGATTGATCAAGGCCACAGAAGTTGTTAATCTTCAATCAATTATTGACGTGATGTATAATAAATTCAAGGGCGAGATTGGTGATAAGAATGCAGCTGCCATTAAAGTAGCCTACGATGAGGTGAAGAAAATTGAGTAATATAAATGAATGGGTAAAAAATGAGTGGGGAGCCTCCCAGTTACCAATAGGCGGAGTTGTACCCTTTGGTGCATCCAGCTTGGCCTACAAGACCGGTGGTTGGAGAATTTACATTCCTGTACTGACTGATGAGAAATGTACTGGATGCTGTTTTTGCTATTTTATATGCCCAGATGATGCTATTGCAATGGATGATAATTTTCATCCAGTTTTCAAATTTGATTACTGTAAAGGGTGCGCATTATGCGACGAAATCTGCCCACCAAAAGCCATTGAGATGGTTCTGGAGGAGAAATAAATGGTAATGGAAGCGAAATTGGAAAGAGTGGCCATGTCTGGGGATGAAGCCGTGGCTAATGCAATAGCACTCGTGGATCCCGATGTTGTACCCGCGTACCCAATAACTCCACAAACGATAATTGTAGAGCGATTTAGCGATTACTGGGCTGATGGTAAAGTAAATACTGAATTTATACACGTGGAGAGTGAGCACTCTGCAATGAGTGCCAGTGTGGGTGCCAGTTCAACTGGAGCTCGGGTATTTACTGCTAGTTCCTCACAGGGTGTAGCATTAATGTATGAAATCCTGTTTATTGCCGCAGGTAACAGATTACCAATAGTTATGGCTGTGGCCAATAGAGCCTTATCAGCCCCCATCAATATTCATGGAGAATTAACTGATCAACTTGTATGCAGGGATACTGGTTGGATTTCGCTATTTGGTGGAGATGCCCAGGAAGCCTATGATCAATCAATAATCGCGTTCAAAATTGCGGAAAATAAAGAAGTCATGCTACCACTGATGTATGGAGTTGAGGGTTTTATAGTCAGCCATGCCATTGAGAGTGTTGCTCCCATGTCAAAAAGATCGGTACAGGATTTTCTTGGTGAAAAGAGATATGCCGATTGGACATTTACACCAGGGGGAGAGGGTGCTCAGGGGTTATTAGCCCTGCAAGATTTCTACATGGAAATAAAACATCAACAGGTTTCAGCTATGAAAAATGCAGAAAGAGTTATTCCTCAAGTATTCCAGGAATTTGGTGAACTAACCGGTCGTCATTACACTGCTTTAGAATCCTATATGATGGAGGACGCGGAATATGCTCTAGTCACATTGGGTGCAATCAGTGGAACTGCAAGAGAGGTTGTAAATCACTTGCGATCAACCGGGGAGAAAGTGGGTTTGGTCAAAATCCGATCATACCGTCCCTTCCCAACAACTGAAATTATCTCTGCTCTTAAGGATGTTAAGGGGGCCATGGTGCTGGAGAGGTCTCTTAGTTTTGGTGGTGCATCAGCCATAGTTTACTCCGATATTGCAGCTAGTTTTGTAGCCAAGAGAGAAGCTGCGCCTGTTTTATCATCAATGACATTGGGTATAGGTGGACGTGATGTAAGTGCTCTTGATATGGTTGATATTTATGAGGTTCTGAAAGCTGATGTGTTTAATAACAAGCCCACACATAAGTGGTGGAATGTGAGGATATAGGAGGAGAAAAATGTCAACACACATAGAATTACCAACAAAAAACAGAATTAATCTAAAAAAGGCCGCAAGAGTGCAGTCAGGATTGACGTCCGGACACAGGATGTGTAGGGGATGTGGGGCAGCCATAGTGGGTAGACAGGTAACTATTGCCTCGCAAATGCTCGAGGAATCCGATACCATACTAGTGAATGCAACTGGATGTTTAGAAGTTGCTTCAACAGTTTATCCGTATAACGCATGGAAAATGCCGTGGATACACAATGCTTTTGAAAATGCAGCTGCTACAGCCAGTGGTGCCGAGGCTGCTTTTAGATCAATGAAAAGAAAGGGCCAAATTGAGAAGTTACCCAATATAATCGCATTTGGGGGTGATGGTGGCACTTTTGATATAGGTTTACAATCATTGAGTGGTGCTATCGAGAGAGGGCACGATTTTGTTTATATATGCTATAATAACGGTGCCTATATGAATACAGGTATTCAAAGATCAGGTGGTACTCCTTTGGGAGCAGCAACGACAACATCTCCCGGTGGAGACGCAATACCAGGTAAACCGGAGTTTCAAAAGGATCTGGTGGGTATAATGCATGCCCATGATATCCCCGTATATACGGCGTCTATCTCTCATCCTCAAGATCTCATGCAAAAGGTACAGCAAGCTTTATTATTTGAGGGTCCGGCTTTTATGATGGTAGATGCACCCTGTACCTTGGGTTGGAAGGTTGGTGATAAAGATGCGCTGAAATTATCAAAATTAGCAATTGAGACCTGTATTTACCCAGTGTTTTCTGCATATAAAGATAAATGGGAACTGTCTGCCCCATCGAGAAAAATAGCACTAAATCCCGATTTCAAAAAACCAGTTGAAGAATACATGAAGGTTCAAGGTCGATTTAGACACCTATTTAGACCAGTGAAAAACCAATTGATAATCGATAAGATGCAAAAGTTAGTCAATGAGAAATGGGAACGACTTTTGAAAAAAGTTGAGTACAGCAAATAATCCAAAAAAGCAGTATTGGCGGTGTATCAATCTACTAAGTAAATTAATTATAAAAATTTAACTTATATTTTCAAACAGATAATTCATAAAATTTCATCTTACCCAATCTTGATAATGCAAGATATAATTTACAATAATTTTTAG
>CAZRLL010000250.1:0-4966 GCA_964600735.1 uncultured archaeon | reverse complement strand
CTATCGTGCTTAATCTTAATAGATTCATTTTGTAATAATTGTTTTTTTAATTCACTTTGCTTGGTCTTGTGCTTGATAGTCTTAAAACTGGCATCATATTTATCAAAAAATTCATTATCGACAAACCTCCAGCCTTCCCAGGGTGGATTGCTAACAATAAAATCAAAACCATGCAGCTTTTCGGATAAAATTTCTCCTGTATCCTTAAAAAATACCTCTGGGTATTCCAATTGCCAAATAAAGGGCGATACTTCTCTGCTATTAATGAATTCATTAGATATTTGCTGAGTAGAATATTCTTTTTTATCCTGAATAATGAGTCTTTCCTTTACCAATTCATTTTTCATTTCCGAGTAAATCGATGCATAATCATCCATAAGACTAGAAATCTCATCATAAGTGTCTGCAACACGTATGTTATTCCTGATTTCAATCAGTTCAACAATTTTAGTTTTATATCTCTTCTTCAAAAATGTGCTACCATCATCTCTTTCAATATTTACAGGACTTATCAGACTATTACCCCTCTTTAGTCCAAGATTAACAAATGAGGGAAAATGTACACCCTCCCTTATATGTCTCAAACAACTAAGAGTTAGCATCTGACTGGAAATATAAACTGCCTTGATGTCAAGATCAACACCATAAATCATGTTTTTTAATATATACCATTCCCAATCAGCAATCCTCTCCTCAAAATCATCTCTGGAAGGAATAAATAGGTCAAGTGGGAATTCCAGAAATTCCTTGGCAAAATAATCTGGAAAATTAGCATCTAATTTCAAAAGGTCATTATAGACTCTCTGGTATGCATCACTAAGCTTTAAAAATGATTCACGCAGAAATATACCTGCCCCCATAGCAGGATCAAGGATCTTAAGCGAACATAGCTTGTTGATTGTGCCTTTTAATAATTCAGAATTTTTCTTAGTAATTTTATTTTCCTTTAATGAGGATCTCAATATATCTTCTAAAGTCTGAAATACGGCCTCCTTGAGTAGTTTACCCAGACCCAATTCCACCATCTTCTGACATAGTACAACATCGGTATAGTATGCACCAGCAACTTTACTTGCGATCTTGGATTCGAGAAGCTCAACCTCAAGCTTGTCGTTCTTACCCTCCTTGATAAATGGAATCTTTTCCATCGCCTTCTCATAGTAATGCTGAATTACCTGGGGATGTAGATCAACATAATTCCAGTTGTACTGTTCATCCTTGGTAAGTTCCTGGAGTATCCCAAGTAATTTTGGATCTATCTCCTCAATCACTATAGAATTTACCTTTGATAATTTACCATGATAGAAATCTCCACCCACCAGCTCTTTCATCATCTGGTCCTTTTCAATGTGGAGAGATTTGATATCCTCATCTATTGTTTCAATACTACTCCAATAATCATCCAGTGTTGATTGTTGGGTCTCTTTTTTCAGTACCTCCTTAACCTTAATTCTCTTTACAGTATTATCCAGTTTCTCAAAATGGACTTTAATTTCATCGGTTAGTATATTTCCAAAATTAGCCACTAGAAAGCGTTCTAATATGGCTTTTAATATTAATGTGTCAATAATCGATATCAGTATCTGCTGAAATTCCTTCCTCTTGATCAATTCAATATACGATGAATAGTTGACATCTAATTCCTTAGCAATGCGTTTGCATAATTTTTGTTGAACGACAATTTCTTCGACAAATTTCTTCTTTACCTCCGTCATAGTCTCAATGAAATCTTCATCCAATTCTGCACTCTGAAATAAGAATTCAAAATCCAGTTGATTACCTTTGACTCTACTCCTATTAATGATAGCTATATCCAAGTCCAATTTGGTAAATTTCTCCACCAATTGACTAGTGAGTTTAGTTTTTTTATGAAGGCTGAAAAATTCATCACGCCTTTTTGTGGGGGAATAGAATACAATACGATCATTTCCAAATATAATGTATAAAGCCGGTAGCCGGTTTATTCTCTGGGCTCTGTTCTTGATTTGTAATGAAAGTATATCTCTAAGCATATAATTATGTTTTTTGATTTTTCTGTGGTAAGCTCTTAAAGAATTGTTCAAGGAAGAATTGTTGATGAAAGGATCGTATGAGATCAGTATAGGTTTAACATCTTCTTTTTTCGCTTCTTCTGATATCCAGACAAGCTTAGTGCTGGGTAAAGGATTATCTTCAAATATCAAATCATCAGTTAAATGATGGGACCTATTAGAAGGACCAAAATGATTCAAGAATGATTTGACTGCAGTATCAATAGAATTCGACTGGAGAAGATCGTTTAATATAGTAAGAGTCTTGTTGGTTTTGCTGCTCAGTATCAAAACTCCCTCTTAAAGAATATTTGAATATCTGAATAAAACACTTATTGCTATCAGATGGATTAATAATAAGGTTAGAATTATTAATTACTTGCAAATAAATAATTTACAAGAATTTTCCAATTAAAGCCAATAAAGTTTGGACCCTTCCTTATTTTTCAGCATGAGGATCGATCATCGATTGCAATTTCTGGACATCTGCATCCAATTTTGGTCGGGCTCCATTGAAAATATATATTAGTTATTGAAATATTATATAAGATATGAAATCAAAAATCTTCAGTAATGGTATGATATATATTCCAATGCAAGCCAGAAAGAGATTAAATATAGATCATGGAGATGAATTGGCATTTGTATTTACTCTCGGGGAGTGAAGTTAGTTTATTTCCTCTCAAATGTTCAATTCTTTTAGAGTCTTAAGTTGTGAAAGTACATTAATATCGAGTTTGGTTAGTTTATTGTTATTCAGTAACAAAACATTAACATCTTCAAAACCAACAAAAACATCATTGGGTAGATATAATAAATCTAATGATGACAAATCAAGACGGTGACATTCAAGACGGTCACAGAATTTCCTAGTTTGGACATTTCGTAGTTTGAGCATAATTTTTTTTATAATAAATCTGTAATCTTTCATCCTTATTATTGAATTTATAATTTACAATTTGTTGATTATCACAATATTCAATATATCTACGACCTATTGATACATCAAAAAAAAGATCTTTATCCTGCGGAATATAATTGAGAAAGTTATTTGAACAGATAAGAATCATCTTATTTCTTGCTCTGGTGATAAGTACATTAATTCTGTTTCTATCATAAATAAAACTCTCCTCAGCACCAAGCTGATCATTATCAGATATTCCAATAGATGCAATTATCACTGCTCTCTCAGAACCTTGAAATTTTTCTACAGTGTAGATTGTCTCATATAATAAACTCAGTAATTCATCATTATCAAGTAAATTTCGTTGTTTGGTCATCTCCTCAAATACCTGATTGATAATAGTTCGTCCATGAGCATTATGTGGGGCAACTATTCCCAATTCTTCTTTCCAGAAATCTCTCTGTGATTGAATGGTGGATCTGTCCTGCATATCAAATATATCAATTATAATATCTGTAGTTATTTGAACCTCTAGTAAACTCAGACTTGTATCAAATTGAGTATCATGAACAATAGCTGACACAACATTATTGGGATCAAGAACAGGAATTGTCCATTTACCTGTTATTTTGGTGATATCTCCTTTCAATAGAAGATCTTTATTCTGTGATGCTGGTCCGGGAACATATTTTTTATAAAATCCCAAACTCTCAATAAATGCGACAATTAGTTTATGAGAACGATAATTATACTCAAGTTGCTTACTATCAAATCCATAACCTTTCACAAAGTAATCAAATACACATCCTAGTATAGATTCTAATTTCTCAGATGGTTTGATAGGTTGTACTGGAGGTAATTGTTCATTATCACCAACAATCACCACATGAGAGGTTATATTCTCAGGATTCTGAATTTTAATCTCCTTGATAGTATCTGCATCAAATACCTTAATATCGCCATAATCAAGTATAATTTCATCGCGTTTGAGTAATTGCATTGAAGCAAGAATATGATCAACCGGTAATTGAGATGCCTCGTCAACAATAACAAGATCAAATTCAATAATCTCGTGGGTAAGTATTAGCCTACCCTTTTCTTCTTCAGTCAAATGATATAGTTGATGGGCATTGGAGAAGAAGACATTGTGTTTCTTAAGACATTCATCGAGTTTTGTTCCTGCTGGAGTAATTCTAAAATCGTTACTACCACTAATGTAATTATATCCCTTCCCTTTTTTCATCAAGGTATTAACATTGAATGTGGGGCCAATTCCCGTTGGTTGATAGGGTTCTTTGTAAGAGGACATCAGATATATTTTCTCTGCCAATGCTGCAATAGTTGGATTTTTATCCTTATCCACACTTGAACTTAAATTATTTACGAGTACATTTAGTGCGGCGTAGGAGAATGTGGTAACAAGTACATTGGTTTTCTCGTATCCAGCTTTATCCCTTCTTAATAAAAATTCATCAATCAATCCAATTATTGTTTTGGATTTACCAGAACCAGGTGGTCCCTGTATAACTCGAATAGGGCTTTCTAAAGCATAGAAAATCGACTCTCTTTGTGAATCATCTGGTGGATAATAAAAATTAGTAAGTAATTTATCAGGCCGATTGAATTTAACCTGTTGTATTAGATCAGGTGCCAACATATACATCTCATTAGTGGTATATATTCTATCATTTGGTGGAGATATCTCATCTTTGGGATCAATATTAAGTAGTAGAGCCATTCTTTTACCCAACCATGAATTACCCATATTATTTCTCAATAACAATGATTTGTATGATTGATTTCTGTTATACAATTTCTTAGCCCATTCACTGACAGATGTAGGATAAACATACCATTCAGGTTCAATTATCCTTGCATTTCTCACTCTCTGAATGAGATCATTGGTAGAATATCCATCTGTTATGATTTTGAATCTCTTATCTTTGGATATCCATTTTTTAGATTTTATTTTTATTTTCCATTTATCAACCTCAAATCCCGACATATTATCTCTCATTTGTATTGGAATGAG
>CAZRLL010000249.1:0-4982 GCA_964600735.1 uncultured archaeon | reverse complement strand
CCTGCTGCGATACCTTCGATTATCTCCACTGCACAACTTCCCTTTATAAGTTCCAAGAGATCAGGGGAGTCTACTCGAGACAATGTGCCTTAAGCTCCTCATCTGAATAATTGTATATATCCTCTAACGTGTCCAGCTCCTGATCTGACCAGTTTGTATTTCCCTGAGAATCTTCAAAGAAGAGCACGGTCGCAATCTCAGACATTGATCGGTCAATCTCCAAATTTCTTATGCGTTTCTTTATCGAATTGACCAGATGCTCTTCCGATACAATACACTCTTCAATTTTTTGCTTCCAATTATTGTTATCCCAGTGCTTTGAATTTTTTAAGTCCCTGGGAAGGATCTTGACCTCGAAGAAATCTGATTGGATTACGACTTGTGTCATCTCATTTCTTATCTCCTTGATCCAACCTCCCAAAACATCGTCAGCATATTGTTTTACGATCCCAAAGTTGTCATTGTTTATTATCAAAAAAACCTCATCACATACCTTGCAATACTTGTGATTTTCAATGGTGACTGTGTTGTTCTTTGGTCTTCTGGTTATAGATTCTAACCTTGCTTTTCTTGTATGATTTGTTCTATCTGATATTAATGCGCATTCGTTAGGGCATAGTGGCCTTTCCATGGTAGTAACTACTACTGATTCATATATAAGTAGAAAAAGTTGTACGACCTGATGATTCCAAGGCTATAAAGATGTACAACTACTGTATTTTTTATGCCAAAAAGATGTACGACTTTGATGATTTTTGCTCATATTGATGTACGACTTTTCTAAAATATCGCATAAAACCCTGTAGATGCAGTTTACTATATTCGTAAAAGAATATCTCCACTACGATGCCTTGAGTTCATACTGCCTGGCTTTCACCAAATGTCGGTCATTTGATCCCAGTATATGCAGAATGTCAAATATTCTTGAATTCTCTATTTTACTTATCATTAACGTCATTTATTACACCGCGATCAATTAAAAAATCCAAAATCATCGATCTCAATTTGTAATCTATCTAATTAGAGCAATTTAACCAATTCTAAACAAAATTTCTTTATATTTCGACAATTGAAATTTCAATGCCTAAATTCAAGTGATATACTTTGACTGATTTTGTAATTCTCTCTCTTATTATAATTGCTCATATTCTGATATACTCTTTCCCCCCCATTGTTGGGAGTTTCATGAAGCAAAATGAACAAATCAATCTTAATTATGTTTATTTGGGTGTCCTATTTACTCTTGTCCAATTATTTGATAATTTGTATTCCATAACTTTATCTTCTAAATATAGTCTTTTTGGGGGAGATATTGCTTATGCGGCGTTAATATTTGCAACGGTTTACTTAATCAGTTCCCAACCTGAACCTAAAGTTGTAAGGAACCTGATCTATATTATCATGATTAATGCTTTATTGTTATTCTTACTCTTTTATTTAATAAATCATATATTAGATTCAGACCAAGTGGTGAACTACTTAGATATATCTGATTTACTGTTAGAATTCACTTTGCGTTCTCTTTTTCTCTCACTTTTATTATTTTCAAGTGAAATTATCCTAATTCTATTCTTTACAAAAAAAGTCACCTTAAAATATCAATCTCATCTATCAGTAACATTATTTTTGGGGATTGGTTATGTGATTGTCCTAGTGATGGATGGAATTCTGTATCCAATTGGGATAAATTTTCTGTTTCCAGGTTCAAATCTTTCAATTCTTAACGGGTTGATTTGCATTTGTAATGTTATAAAATCCCACCAATATCATTGAGGCAAGAAGTGGGAGTAATAATAATAAACGTAATTTAATTTGATAGTTTGAATTTTTCATGGTAATTCCTAACTCATGTTGAGTTAATAAATGACTGCAAATCATAGATTTAAAGGTTCTGCATTAAAGATATTTTTTATTTAGCTAATATGCTACAAATTCGGGACCTCACACGATGGAGTAGTAGGCTATCCAAATAGCCCTAAATTAGGCTATTGTTTTAACTATTTTAATAGATCAATTTCTTATTGAATTGTATTAATAAATAAAATAAATTAATTTATTTTTGGATTAAAAGCCTCCTCCTCCTCTGCTTCTACGAAAAATTCCATAGATCAAAGTACCACCACCCAAAATTCCTGCACCAATAGCGACTTCTCGGGGAATTGAAGGTAAACCACCAAAGAAACCACCACCACCACTACCTCCGCTAGGTGGTTTGGGAGTTCCAGTAGTCGTACTCGCTGGATGAACTGTAACTATTACCGTATCTGAAACAATATTTCCATTTCCATCATGAAGAGACAGAGTGAAATTATAACTTCCTACAACATAGGGTGCAAGTCTTTCGGAAACGAATGGTAGTGCCACCCATGAATTATTTGCGATAACCTGTTGATTGACTTCAAGAACGTAAAATGTGGGATTATTATCCGAAATGTACCAAATGATCTCTTTGTTGGTGTCTCCTTGGACAATGTCCATATCAGTTGGGTGTGAAATTGAAGGAATTCCGGTCCCGGTAATTGTTACTGATACTGTGTCTGAAGCCACGTGGTCAAAGGCATCTAGGACTGTAATTTGAAATATATAATATCCTGGTGGAAGTGCATCAAGATTTATGGTTACATTGTCACCATTCTGCCATTCCCCTTCAGAAATTAATGTGCCATTCTGTGTTACATTATACGTCGTTGGGGTGAGATCTTCTAATATCCAAGTTATATTTTTATTGGAATTAGAAATATCCATTTCTAAATCTTCAGGGCCTACAATTATTGGTGAATCGACTTCAACTACATGTAAATTTATTGTATCTGAAGCTGAGTTTCCCTCTAAATCCGTAGCTGTGATTGACAAGACGTAATCGCCCACATTGAGTCCAAACGGCACCAACGAAATTATCTGCCCATCTGCAAAATTACCAACATCTATAATTTGATTATCCAGTTTTATCTCATAACTTCCATTACTTGGGTCCAAAAGATGCCATGATATCGATGAGCTTACACTCCCAATTTCTAGAAATTTATCTCCTGGACTGATGATCAATGGGGGATCAGTATCAACTATTGAGAGTTGATAGGTTTGGTCTGATGTTGTACCATTGTTCCCACCGAACATAATGAATTTATTTTCGTTTGAGTTGAAAACCAGCATATGGATCCATCGTCCCGGTGAAGGACCAATAGTGGGAATTAACTCCCAAGAGGTTGTAGCATAATCAAATACCCATGTCTCATTGTAGGTTACGGTTACATCTCTTCCACCAAATAAAACTGATTTCTGAGCTTGTGTATCATATCCCATTGGCCTTCCATAGAATCTTCTGTCAGATGGATCAACTAATGGTTCCAATAAGGTCCATTCGTTTGAAGTGTAATCATAAGCATAGGTGTCACCAGCATTCGTTGTGGAATTCTGGCCACCAAATACGATAATTTTATCGTTTGCTTGATCATATGACGCTGCCATTGCAAACAATAATGGAATTGGCGAAACAGGGAACAAATTGGTCCAATTAAATGTTGTTGAATCCATTTCCCATGTCTCAAATACACCAATACTTCCACCCAAGAGCATAACTTTTCTACGAGTTGTGTCATAGACCATCGAATGATAACTCTTGGTCGAAGGGGACACCTGTGGAAATTGCTGTTCCCACTCGTTTGTTACATAATCATATGTCCAAGTCTCAATTTCACCAAACAACACAATTTTTTGTATATCTGGATCATAAACCATCGCATGTCTCCACATAGGTGCTGGTGGTGCACTCGGTTTCATTTCTTCCCAATTGTTCGTCTTATAGTCATATGCCCAGGTATCACCCAAGATACTACCATTATGCCCTCCGAATAATATCATTTTGTCATTATCCGAATCATAAGCCATAGCAGAATGCTGCCTAGCATCAGGACTTATTAGAGGCATTTTCTCAACCCAATTTGGTTCGAAAGTGTTGGTTTGTATTGAATCATAGGATATTTTGTCATCATTCATAACATGATTTCCAACTGACACAATTGCTAAATCAGATTGTTCTGGAGTTTGAATATTGTTAATAATTGCATTTGAACCAGCAATATGAGCTGTATTACCACTACTCACAATAATCAACAAGGTAATTGCTATAATAAATGAAAAGGCTTTGTAATTAAGCATTTTCAACTATTTATGCCTCTCCGCTCCAACTGTCCTTGTGCGTTGCTCCACCAATCTCGTAGGTGATGGTGATGTCTTGAAATACGAAAGAAACTTCTTCCATCATTTGTATGTTTGTACCTCCTAAATCAGATAAAGTGTAGGTTCTGAAGGATGCTACATATCCATTTTCTATCAAAACGGTAAGATAATGTTCCTCTGCACCACTACTTCCAGCAGCCGGTCTGTAGAATCTAAATTGTGCTTCTTCAACAAGTTCATTCATGGTCAACGCCTTGAAAAGAAGTGGTGATGATTTATCGATTCGTTTCGTGATAACTATTGGGCTATGCTGCCTTCTCCCAGTTAATTGTCCAGAAGCTTCTTCTCGAGGTGTAATTACTTCATATCGATATGACCACACTTCAATTGTGTTTTCTCTTTCCAGTGATGCTATTGTTGATTCTCCTTCAATAGTAGACCCATCTATCATTAGAAATAAATGAATTCCTGCATTATTAATAATTCCTAGTTCTGATTGATTAAGGTCAAGCCCTTCATCTGAAGTTGCAGATGTGTAGTTGTTTAATCCAATAAACAACATTGATAGTACTAATGGAACTAAGAATACCAGTCCATATTTGTATTTTTTTTCGTTATTAGTCATTTTTATTCCTGCTTTGTAATAAGTTAATAGCTTACCTTGACTCTAAATTTAAACGTTTATTACAGCTAAATCCTAAAAATCCCGTTTTTCTTTGAAACTATCAAATTTATAATCAATATATGAGATTGCTGCAAAAAATAATTAAAAAGACCAATCCAAATGAGTTTCAAATCGATAT
>CAZRLL010000248.1:0-4989 GCA_964600735.1 uncultured archaeon | reverse complement strand
TTACGTCTAAAATTGTCTGAAACTCAAGTTAAAAAGAAAAAACGCATGAAGTGAGACTATTATTCTCGGAATGGTATTGCTCCCCTTTAAAACCTCAATATTCCAAATGTATACCGATCTTCGAGGTCACGAGATTTACGAAAAGGGGTTCCAAAATGCGGTACGAGATTTTATATCGTTAATAGATAAATATGTGGAATTACCATTTAGCATTTGGTCCAAAATATGGTTTATGATATTTGGGGCGTTTATGATTACACCCTTACTTCTATATCTTAAAAAACCGATTGAATCAAAATTGATCGGAGTAATAACGATGCAAATAACGTTATTGTCCATTTTTTTTATTTCAAATCATTCTAAGCATATTTTATGGTTAATTCCTTGGCTATTGTTTTGGAGCTTTTACAGGAAAGGTTCAACAATATATTCACCAATTTTCGTGTTTTATGGTTACTTTTTACGCAGATTGAGAGTTATACTACCTGGTAAATTTCTATTTGGAGATATCGTCCTAGGTTTAACTGGAATCTGGATAATCTCTCTGATTTTAATTGATTTAAATAAATCATCTAGCAGCAGTTTGAAAAAACCAATTGATAAAAAAAATTACCACAATATCATTAAAATTATATTTTGCATTATCCTATTGGTACCTGGTTTAATTTTAATTGATTACAAAACAATGAATAATCAGTATGATTTTCTAGATAAAAATGCGAATTACATTGGTTACATTTTATCCATTTTGGGTATACTATTACTTCTGAGCTTACATGAGAAAATATCTCGATCTATAAGATCAACGACCCATAGGAAAGCTATCAATTTTGAATCTTATTCAATGAAACAAAATAATAAGGATTAGGATTAATTTAGGTCAATAAAATAAATCAATATACAAAAAACGCGATAAATTTTCAAGTCATGATCAATATAAGAATGTTCAAAGGTTTACTATTGTGAAATGGATATCTTGTTTAATACCGATTTGATTTACTTTATCAATATTTTCTTTTTTCAGGGTGAATTCTCCAGTCTTCTTATGAAGATAACCGATATATAATTCAGCAGTATCACTCCGTTGAAACCATAAATGTATAAAATTAGCGAAAGATTGATCTTCTGAAACCTTTATTCTGAAATTACCCAATTTATTTCCTTCTTCAGTAATATCTAATTCGTAATTTGTATCTCGTTTCCTTAATTTTTCTTCTTCTTGATCCAAATAGGAGACTGCTTTCTGGGTTGCGATATTAACGGCTTCATCTGCAAAATTGGGGTCGGAAACTTCAATATTATATTCAATCCACAGTTCTTCTGGTTCAAATTGTCTTACCTGAATTTTCCTACCTCTTGCTATTTTGCCAGGTAAGACTTGATATTTATCATTCATTAATCATCAAAATTAACTTTGTTCTAAAAATTTTCCTTCTAAATGCTACAAGATAATCAAAAAGAATCAACTGAAAATTAATTCATATCACTGTTTCTGTGAATTTAATATTGTTGATCATTTATTAATGTATTCAAAACCTCTAAAATATATAGTTAGCAAGCTAGTTATCAATTGTGAGAATGTATTTTGTACGTCATGCATTGAGTACAGGAAATACACAAAAAATACTTCAGGGGCATTTGGATACTAAATTATCAAAGCAAGGACTCAAGCAAGCAGGTGAACTAACAAGGAAATTAGAATCTCATTATGATATTGTATATTCATCGTCATTAAGCAGGGCGAAAGAAACTGCAATTATTGCTCTAAATAACAAATATGACATAATTTTCAAGGATAAGTTAAGAGAGATGAACCTAGGGGATCTGGAAGGAGTGCAATTCTCGGATATGACTGGAGAACAGGAGATGATGTGGCAAAAAATACATTCAGATCTAGAATTTAATGACCACAATGGAGAGAGTCCTAATGAATTTTTGAATCGAACCGTTAATATCTTTAATGAGATAGTCACCAAAGCAAAACAAAAAAGTCATCAATCCATTCTAATATTCACACATGAAGGAGTTCTGAAGATGATTTTAGAAATTCATTTAAAGCTTACAGAGGGTCCCTTTGAAAATACAGAAATTATAACAATTGAATATGAATATGGTAAATGGAAATTAATGAATGCAAAATACAGTAATTAGATTTTCTTTATTATAAATTATCTGGGACTTAATGGCTCTCCTTTCACGCCGAAAGACTCTGGACCACTTACTTCTCGAATAATAACTGTAAATGCCTCAACTGGGACATTATGGACTTCAGATGCGGTTTTCGTTAGTTCGCGGATTAACTTACCTTTCAATTCATCACTCATGTTAAAGCTTGTATACTCAATTAACGGCATGATATAACTTTTGTATTTTGAAATATAAATCTCATCTACTACAGGTATAATATTGATTAATGTAAGACAAATCAATGACTCTCGCATTTAAAAAAAAGCTAAGTACCAAAATATAAAGGTATCAGCAATAATTGTATTAAATAATACTATCAATTATTTCATTTGATTTTTTATAATCAATCTTAAATTCAAGAATATTGGATATATTACTAGAAAACGCTTTATTTATTTCAGCAAATAAATCTTCTCTGGTAAATATAAGCTTATGTTCAAGTTTATTTTCTCCATACATTTTTACTAATGAGCTGAAATTGATGTTATGATGGGTTAGAAAGAATTCCTTGAAAGTTGCTTCATCGACGGATTTGGCAATTGGAAGTCTCTCAAAGATCCCCCCAACTTGATTATTTAATAAGATAACAACAATTTGCATGTTATAACGGTGAATGCTCATGAAACCATTTAAATCGTGGAAAAGAGCTAAATCTCCTGTAATTAGCATAATTTTTTTATCAGATGCTGCTGCAATCCCTAAAGCTGTTGATAAAGTGCCATCTATTCCACTTAAACCCCGGTTAGTAAAAACCGTTATCTTTTTCGATAAGGGCTTAATAAATTGATCCGCATGCCGGATTGATAATGAATTTGCGATAAAAACCAATGTGTCCTCTGGAAATTGCATAAATATTTCAGTTAAAATGCTACCTTCATAGAATTCCTTTTCGTTTACTTCACGAATTCTTTTCCATATTTCGTTATCAAGTTCTCTCCAGTAATTCACCCATTCATTATCTCGGACGATTTTACGATTTTCGAGAATTTCTAATGCTTGACGAATTAATTCTTTTGGATTGCAATTTATCATATAATTGGAGGTTTTACTTGGATCAGTCCATTCATTATTCTCATTTATAATTATTTTGACTGAATCGTTCATTTCTTGTAAATATAATTGCAAGTAGGTAGAAGTGGGTAATGCACCAAATTGTAAAACGAGCTGTGGAGTTTGTATATTATTTTTCTTTAAAAATGTCTCATATGATGTAATAATTAAACTATCATCCCTTATATGACTTCCAAACCTTTGATTGGAGGCAATATCTGCGAAAATTGGATAACCCACTAAGTTTGAAAATTTTGTGATTAAATCAGTGATTTTTTCATTTGAAGACCGAGGACCACATACGATAAGACCTTTCGGGTTTGATTCAACTTGAGAAATAAATTCATCAATTTGTGTCTTGTTTGGGAACAAAATCCCTTGACTGACTGTGACATAGGGAATTGAAGGGCTTTCATTGGATTTTGATTTGTGTGGTATAGAGTTAGGCTCTAGAGGCTTACTAAATGGAAAATTAAGGTGTATTGGACCTGCTGGTAAGAATACGGAATGAGCATAAGACTTACTAGCTAAGGTTTTAACGTAATTGATTTGATCAGTCGTTGGATTATCAACTGGTGGGGCGACATCTACGAACCATTTGACATGATCACCATACAATTTAATTTGATCCATCGTCTGATTTGCTCCAAAGTCTCTCAATTCGTGAGGTCTATCTGCTGTTAGGATTATAAGGGGAATTTTTGAATAAAAAGCTTCTAATATTGCTGGATGGAAATTTGCAGCTGCTGTTCCGGATGTACACAGTAAAACAACTGGCTTTTTTGTGGTCATCGCTATGCCAAGAGCAAAGAATCCAGCAGATCTCTCATCAATATGAGAATAGCAATTTAAACCAGTTGTGTTTATAAATGCCAATGTTAAAGGGGTAGATCTTGATCCAGCAGCAATACACACATTTTCTAGACCACAATTTACTAATTCATCAACAAATATACTAGCCCAAAATGTATTTTTATTTGCATCCAAATTCATAAATGTTATTCCTTTCTTGTCATCAAGTTTAATTGAAATTTAAGTGATCGATTTCAATTGAAATAATTGGTGAAAAACTCAGAAAATATATATGATTGATTTACAGGACATTTATTTCAGTGGCAATTATTTTTAAAAAACAGAATGTAAAATCAATCTTGATATTTATGTGAAAAAAGAAAAATTTTACTTGTAAACTATTTTAAAATTTTAGTTGCCGCATAAAATAGATGTAAATTTACACGACAGTTTAAATAACTTAATTTTTAGATTATTTTTTATCAAAATACATGAATGAAGTTATTGAAAATAATGAAGTGAAATCGGTCAGGAATTTAATTGATGAATTTTTAGAACTGAAACGATTTGCATTTATTGGAGTTTCAAGCAATCGCAAGTCGTTCAGTAGAATGGTATTTCGTGAATTTATAAAACGCGATTATGATGTAGTGCCTGTAAATCCCAATGCTGATCTAATTGAGAATGGTAAAACATATTCTAAAGTTCAAGAGATTGAAACACCTGTTGACGGTGCATTTTTGATGACACCTAAGAATATAACAAAAAATGTTGTTCAAGATTGTATAGATGCAAATATTAACCGGATATGGCTACATAAAGGTATTGGCAAAGGATCTGTCCATGAAGATGCAATTTTACTTTGCAAAGAGAATGAAATCGACGTGGTTCCAGGATATTGTCCATTCATGATCATTTTTGTATATACAAATACATGTTCAGCAGTCAGTGTTAGATGTC
>CAZRLL010000247.1:0-4995 GCA_964600735.1 uncultured archaeon | reverse complement strand
CCCGATATAATCCGCGAGTAATATTCGTTTTAATGTCTCTAGTGAGGTTCCAGCCTTAACTTGATGAGTTCGGGTTCGTTCAACTGGATACTGGTTAGTATTTGCTGGAGAAACAATTAATGAACCATCAGAATGTTGTCGAATGGATATTTCTTGTTCTTCATTCTCTCCTTTTCCCAGTCGATTTTTTTTTGCCCACATCCTTGGCAAACTTACTGTAATCGTATTCCCTCCCACAACTTGTATTTTTCTTCTGATTGATTTCTCCAAACTTTTACTCATGATTGTAATCTTCTAAGAATCTATATATTTATTTATATCAGTAAATCATATTATTAATTGAATTTGAGAATATCCTGATTATTTTGGATAATTTGTTTGGTGGATTTCTATATACTATCAGAATTTAATGCATACTTTCGTTTTAATATGTTGATGAATTATTAAAAAACTGCTAATAGAGAGTAGTTCATCAATTTATGTTGTAATTAGAAATAGTCAGCATAAGACAGAAATTTCATAATTAAAATATCGAAAAAGTTGAGGTAAAATTTCTATTATTATTGATTAATTATTCGAATTAGATTAAATTTATAAAAATTTTCCATATTACTATATATTTGCAACTATTCTAATGAATATTTACTACATTTTGTAGTAATATCCGCAAGTATTTTAATTCAGTTACTACATAATGTAGTATAGTAAATAAAGGGAATGAAAGGAATGAAAATAAAATTACTTCTATCTGGATTACTATTTGCATTATTGCTATTTGGTACTTCAAACGTTATAGGAGCTGGAGAGCATCATCATGAAGCGGATACCGAGCCGTGCGACACTCCAACTGAATTTTTGACTGTCGTAGGATATACAAGTCCAGAGGGTCACTTTTTTGACAAAGAGGAATATCATGTAAGCAAAGGAGTATGCTTAGGTATTACATTTGAAAACCAAAGTCCACTTGAGCATGATATGAACATTGATGAAGTACAAGGAGATAATGGAATTGAACAAATTCATATTCATTTAATGAGTAACAAAGCTGGTCCCAAAATGAATGGGATCGATTCACTTAATGTAACTACACCTAATGTTGATACTGAATTTGACATATACTGTACCGTTCCAGGTCATCAAGACGCAGGAATGCATGCAAAATTAATTATTGGAGCTGGATCTCCAGATGAAGATAAACTGCCTGGATTTGGGTTTATTTTTTCTATAAGCTCAATATTATTATTACTGTCAATTCGTAGGATGAGTAAACGATAATAAAATAACAGATTAAAGCCACTCGCTTCATTTAATATGTTTATTTCAATAAAATTAAAAAACCATTTCATAAAAATTATTTTATATGATAGAATGAATAGGGGATTATGAGACATTTGAAATTAATCCTTTTATTAATTTCAATATTTTTAATAACCACTATACATCTTGTAGCTGCTGACACGAATGATGCGAGCGAACAAGTCGAAGTTAATACGAAAACAATTACTATTATAATTATTTTAGCGATTTTAACTGGTTTTTTTCCTCTCATGTTAGGATATTTTACAGTCAAAGTTATGGAAGAAAATGAAAAAATGATCGAATTAAACTTTGTAAGAGCATATGGAATTTCCTTTGGTTTCTCAATTTTTCTTTTATATGATTATCTTAATTTAT
The DNA here is from genome assembly GCA_964600735.1 of uncultured archaeon. Taxonomy (GTDB): domain Archaea; phylum Asgardarchaeota; class Heimdallarchaeia; order Heimdallarchaeales; family Kariarchaeaceae; genus LC-2. Next base: position 3,321 of record CAZRLL010000247.1, on the reverse strand, counting down.
CAGGGCTTTTTAGTTTAAATAGGAGCAATTTACTTCAGCATATCGGAATTGTGATTGCATTTCTTCTTTCGTTAATATTTTTTATTACAGCAGAAAATTCAAATAAAATCGAAGCAGTATATTTATGGGCAATTGGAATGGGAATTCATAGTTTTTCTGAAGGTATCATTATAGGATTCAATTTTTCATTAGGTTTAGCAGCATCTTTCAGTTTTTTGCCCCTAATCAGCTTTATCATTCATAAGATTATTGAGGGTTTTATCGGTGCTACAATCTTCCTAGGTAGATCAAAACCAGAATATAGTCAACTTATTAAGTTATCAATGATTTCTGCATTGCCAATAGTTGGTGGTGTATTAGTTGGATATATACTTGGGGGACGATATAATTTTGCGAATGTTGGGCGATTAACATTATTTTTATTTGCAAGTTCAGTTGCGGCAATCATTTTCATTTTACCACAAATTTCACTAATTATTGATCATAACCCTAAAACAATAACAATTTATTATAAATGGATTATCTTCGGACTCCTCATTTTCTTTTTTTCGGTGGTTTTACATAATTTCTGAAGGAGACGTAACTATGCAAAATAATACTAAAAACATGATATCATCAATTTTGAAAATATTCAGTGTTTCAACTATCATTTTGATGATTATTTTTTCTTTATTTTTGGCGAATTCTTTTTTATCTGATAAATATGACCCTCATTTGATTACAATTAAAATGACAGCCCAACAATTTATGTATACTCCTAATTTAATTGAAGTTCATGTTGGGGACACCATTCGCCTTGAAATTACTACTCTCGATATAACCCATGGTTTTCAACTTGAAGAATTTAACATATTAAATGTCCAAATTATTGAAGGAGAACCAACTATTATTGAATTTTTAGCAAATCAAAAAGGAGAATTTAAATTTTTCTGCACTGTATTTTGTGGTAGTGGACATCCAGAGCATATTGGTACTCTGATCATAACATAATAGTAGGAGGAGAACTATAATGAGACAAGAAATTTTTTGCATATTACTTATTATTACTGCTCAATTGTTTATCCCAACAAATACATTTTTCCCCAGTGATGAGATTATAAATAAATCTGAAACTAAAAATCAATCAATTTTACTTAATTCTGTGGGGGAATTATCCAATTTATACCATACGGATTTCTTTTTGGAAAATAACGTTCGTCCATTCGATTTAATAGAAGATAAGACTGGACTGATATGGTTCTCTATGGTTAATGATTCAAATTTAAGGACTTTAAATCCGAATACTACTGAAATTAAAACTTATCAATTACAACCAGGCATCACACCATTATTAATTAAGAAAGCAGAAAATGGTTTAATCTGGTTTTCTGATCATAATCTTGCCCAAAATAATGATACTGATCATATTGGAAGCTTTAATGTCACTTCAAATAAGTTATCAATTTATCCTATCAATCAAAATGTGGCTCCATTTGATTTATACATCAAAAATGAGACAGTTTGGTTTACTGAATGGTGGGGAGATAAACTGGGAAAATTAAATACCAGTACAGAAAATATTGAAGAAATAGATATTAAGTGTGAATCAAGTAATTGTGGTCCAATAGGATTAAATTTTGACAGTTCTGGGAAATTGTGGTATACTGATTCCTTGGCTGGTAGTTTTGTTAGTTATGATACAAACAATAGCAAGTTTGAGATTTTTAAACTACCAAATAATTTTGTTTCCCCTGTTGATTTAGCTATTGATTCTAAGGGATTAATATGGAGTGGATCGCACGGAGGAGATAAGTTGCTATCTTTTAATCCTTTGAATAATGAAATTATTACTTATTATACTCCTCGGCCATCACCTGACGAATATCCTGTTTCAGGGATTAATGATATCGAGTTTGATTCCAAAAATGATGTTTGGTTTAGTGAACACTTTGTTAATAGAATTGGTCGTTTTCATAGAGACAGTCAGACAATCCAGGAGTTCTTTATTCCAAGAGATAACCCATTGATACAGTGGATACATGCTGGAAAAGATGATAAAATTTGGTATGCTGAAGATAACAATGGTGTTATTGGTTATATTGATGCAAAAAAAGCTCCAATGTTAATCCTATCAACTGATGATGAAATAATTCAGATTAAACAAAGACAATCCCAGAAAATACAATTTTCAGTCGAATACCAAGATGGCATATTCGATAAGGTTAATATTCATAGCTTTGGTGAATTAAAAGGAGTTTTAGGAGTTAATTTTCATGAGTCTGATGATTTGGAACTATCTAAGGGAAATTCAGCTAATATTGATTTAGAAATAAGCATTGATGAAAATGCCTGGACTGGAATTTATATAATTATAATTGGTATTCTAGGTGACAGCTTTTCCGCTTCTAAACAAATCACTATTGAAATAATAGATAATCCCGATGACAAATTAGATGTGTATCTGTTTTATATAGTTGGTATTGGAATTGGAGCTGGAATTGGAGTTTTAGTTTATGTTGTCTTATGGAAAAAAACAGATCGAGGATTGTCTAACCAAATAGATTAACATATTGTTAATTAAATATCCCATTTCAACAACCAAGAAAACTAATTTTTCCAATCCCCAATCCATAATTATACCCTATGTGAATATTTTGGCAGTAAATTTTACTACAAATTGTAGGAATGTAAATAATTATATATTTGTTAAAGATAATAATTAATTGAAGGAATTATATTGAAACCAGGTGATTTGAAAGGAATTGCATTACAAGCATTAAATAACCTTGGAAAAGCAAAAGTAAGAGAAATTTTAGTTGAAGTAGAGAGATTAGCTGATAAAAAGTATGCCTACACCACAATTGCTACCATCCTTACGCGATTAGAGAAAGAAGGTATCATTAGATCAGAGAAAAATAATGGAAAAATAAAATCAGTTAAATTTTATTCCCTTAATCAATCTGCGCATAAAAATGAGGTAAATTCATTTTTGAAATCATTATATACAAAATTCGGTATGGTAGGTGTGAAGCACCTCGGTGATGTATTAAATGCTGATTTAACAGAAGAGGATCTCGACAAAATTAGGAAAAAATTATATTAAAGTGAAAATCAGATGAAATTTTCAGTAAAAGGTGATTAAAATACAAATAAATACCTGGATCCTAACAGTGACATTTTCCCTTCTTAGTTTAGGACTGGCAGTTTATCTCATTATTACATCGAAACGCAGACTTACAGAAACAAAAGCGTTAACATTACTAATTGCTACTTATGGACTCATATCTTCTGGAATAACGATAACATTGTATTTTTTATGGCATGTTCACTCGTTTTGGAGAG
>CAZRLL010000246.1:0-4995 GCA_964600735.1 uncultured archaeon | reverse complement strand
AGATTTGATTGGTTGGAAACAGTTGCTACAGAAATTATTGCAACACCGGGTTCAGAGAGTAATGTGAAAGAAATATATGATAAATGTCATGAACTCGAAGCCACAAGAGAAAATGTGGTTATCCTAAATCAATTTGATGAATTTGGAAATCATCTATGGCACTATGAGGTGACTGGGAATGCAATCCATGAGGTGTTACAGCATGAATTAAGTGATAGTGATCGATTTTTCGGCAGCTGTTATACAACAGGATCTGCCGGCACAATTGGTGCAGGGGATTTTCTAAAAGATAAATATCCTATATCCAAAGTAGCGGCCGGTGAGGCATTGCAATGTCCAACCCTACTAACAAATGGGTATGGAGCCCATCGTATCGAGGGGATAGGTGATAAACACGTCCCTTGGATTCATAATGTAAAAAATACGGATATGGTGATAGCGATCGATGATAATGATCCGATCAATCTAATAAGACTATTTAACGAACCTGAGGGGAAAACATACCTAAAAGCTCAAGGTGTTTCTGATGAACTGGTGGGTAAACTTGAATTAATGGGAATCTCGTCCATTGCTAATGTGTTGTGTTGTATTAAAATGGCAAAATATTATGATTTAGATGAAAATGATGTATTAGTCACCATTTGGACTGATTCGATGGATCTTTACCAATCCCGGTTGGAGGAATTGACCCAAGAACGGGGAGAATATACCAATGTAGATGCAGCAATTGATTATCACAGGTCGCTCTTAGGATTAAAAACAGATAACATGGAAGAATTGAATTATCAGGCAAGAAAACGTATCCACCATCTAAAATACTTTACTTGGGTTGAACAACAAGGAAAAGATGTCAGAGAATTGGACCGACAGTGGTATGATAAAAATTATTGGAAAAGTATCCACAAATTAACACCAATAATTGACCAGATGATTAAAGATTTCAATGTACGTGTCGGAATACAATAAATAATCAATTTAAGGAACTATATTAAAATTCACCTGAAAATCAGGGTAAAATCGCTATGTTGATTATACATCATTTAGGTTGAAAAGTATAGAAATATGCCATTTGCACTAGAACTTGAATGCCCTGTATGTAATAAGCGATATCCACTTCAGAATTGGCTTAAGGATACATGTGGATTCCGACTTAGAATTATTTATGACATTAATGCCAGAAATGATGCTGTTTCGAAAGAGGAATTATTATCAAGACCATTAACCCATTGGAAATATCGTGAATTTTATCCATTAGAAAATCAGGAAAACGAGTTATCCATAGGTGAGGGTGGTACTCGACTAATCAAATCTATTAGGCTAGCAGAAAAATTCAGATTAAAGCATCTTTTCTTTAAGGTAGAAATATCAAATCCATCAGGCTCTTTCAAGGATAGACCAATTTCAGTGGGAGCAAGTGTGGCTTTTGAAAATAATGCCCCAGCATTAGCTGCTGCATCTTCCGGTAATGCCGCTGCCTCCTTATCCAGTTATGGTGCTAAGGCAGGATTGAAAACAGTGGTTTTTGTCCCCGAACGTGCTTCACCTTCTAAAGTGGCTCAATTAGTCACTCTTGGTGCGATAGTTGTACGAGTATCTGGTGGGGAGGATAGTGACGGAGATCCCTCCGTTAAATTATTCAAGGCAGCAGTAGATAACTGGGGGTGGGTACCCTGCCCCTCATTTGGTCCATTCAATCCTTTTCAATTTGAGGGAACCAAATCACTTGCTTACGAGATTGTTGAACAGATGGATTGGATATCTCCTGACTGGGTTTTATGTAATACTGGATCTGGAGGTTTGTTGGGTGGCACTGCTGCTGGTTTCAAGGATTGGTATGATCTGGACTGGATTAATAAAACACCAAAAATGGTTGCAATACAGCCAGAGACATGCAATCCAATTGTCACGTCTTTTTTAGATAGGGTGAAACCACTTGAATTTAAAGATCAGCCTGGTTTTCCAGAAACTGTAGCTGGTGGCTTAGCTGACCCACATCCCTGGGATGGTGATACGGCACTTGAGATGTTGTATTATACGAATGGTGATGCAGTAAGTGTATCTGATCAAGAAATTTTGGATGCACAGTATCAGCTTGCTTCTAGAGATGGGATCTTCGGTTCGCCAACAGGTGTTGCAGCCATTGCTGGATTGAAGGTCATGTTAAATGAGGGAAAAATTGATAGATCAGATGTGGTTGTAATTCCCATTACGGGTCATGGATTAAAAGATCCAAATGTACTGCAAGATAAGGTGAAAGAAGCAATCTCATGCCCAGCTGATTTAGGAATACTATCAAAAAAACTAAACAATTATAACAAGTGACCACTAAATATACAATAAGAGGAAAAATACACTGAATGTAAAGAATATATTTTTTATTTATATGCACATTACATATGAATGTGTCGAATTTGCCCAATAGTCATTCATCCGAGAATGAAAAGGGCAAAAATGTAGAGAACGAGGTATCTAAATCTGCAATTGATGATAAAATTTTATCATCCTATGAGAGTAATGATATTGATGACTTCAAAGATTTTATTGTTAAATTACAAAATAGACTAAAACTAGAAATCGATAATAATAGAAATAAAAACGTATTGATCGAAAAACTAAATAATAAAATATCTGCCATAGAATCTCAATTACAAATGTTATTCATGGCTTCTGTCGAGGGAATAACATTACATGAAAATGGAATAATTATTGAGGTATCACCAAAATTCGAAGAGTTATTTGGTTACAATAATGGTGAAATGATAGGAATGAATGTCTTCGATACTCTTGCTCCAGAATCACGTCCTATTGCAATTAATAATGTTGAAATAGGTCTTGAAGAACCGTATGAGGTAATTTGTTTGAGGAAGGACGCTTCAACTTTTTTTGGTGAAATTATTGGTAAACAACTTGAGCTTGGTAAAAAGAATATCAGAGTAGCTGCAGTACGAGATATTACGCAGAGAAAGAAAATTGAATTAGCGTTGAAAGATTCTGAAGAAAAGTTTCGAATAATTGTCGAGAATTCACCAATTTTCATATTAACTTTGGATAGAAACCATAAAATTTTATTCAAAAATAAGACGTTTGAGGAATTAAAATATCCAATTTCAATTGGAGAAGATGTTTCTAATTATATCGAATCAGGTTATATCAAACAAGTGCAAAAAGCCTTGAAAGAGGTTTTTCAGACAAGCGAAACAAGAGAAGTCGAAGTCCTTAATATTTACGGCTTCTACCTGCTTTGTCAATTTGTCCCAATAATCGAAGAACAGCAGATTGATGAAGTCATGGTCATGGCTGTAGACATTACAAAGCGTAAGAAGGAGGAAGAAAAAAGAAAAGAAGATGAAATCCAATACAGGATGTTATTTGATGATGCTCCCCAAGGTATTGTTGTTTATCAGGACAATGAGGTGAAATATGCAAATTCGGCAATTCTCAAAATTTTTAAATATGATCCTGAAGATTATTTAACTTATATATCGAACCAACCAATAACAACATTTCTTTCACCTGAAGTATATGAAGAAAGTGCATATTTGGAAGGACTCAGATTGGCTGGGAAGAGAGTTCCACAAACAGTTGATACTCTTGGAAAAAAGAAGAACGGTACAGTTTTCCCAATTAGACTTAATTCAAAAACTACAGATTTTAGAGGTAAACCTGCAGTACTGACATTTATCGATGATATTACAGAAATAAAACAGGCAGAGATTGATAAAATAAAATTTTATACACAAATGGATCGGACACAAAAATTAGAAAGTCTAGGGATTCTCGCTGGAGGGATTGCCCATGATTTCAACAATTTATTAATGGGGATCATGGGTAACGCCAGTCTTGCATTACTCGAATTGTCTGAAGAAGATAATATTAGAATACTGGTTGAAGAAATTGAATTGATTTCTCAAAAAGCAGCCAACCTATCGCAGCAAATGTTAGCATATTCAGGTAAGGGAAAATTTCATATTGAAGTCAATGACCTATCAAATTTAATTGAAGAGATGAAACATCTACTAGATCATTCAATTTCCAAATCGGTTAATATCAGATATGATCTTGCTGAGAATATACCTGCAGTAGAAGTTGATGCGACTCAGATCCAGCAGGTAGTTTTAAATTTTGTCACAAATGCCTCAGAAGCTATCGGGAATAAAGCAGGAGAGATTGTAATATCTACTGGAGTAGTCAATGTTAATAAAAAATACGTATCTGAGTTTTACTATCAAGAAAATATAATCGAAGGGGAATATGCATTTCTCGAGGTTTTGGATAATGGTATAGGGATTGATAATACATTATTGCAGCAAATTTTTGATCCATTCTTTTCCACAAAATTTAAAGGTCGTGGTTTAGGTCTTGCTGTCGTCATGGGTATTGTTAAGGGACATAAGGCAGCAATTAGAGTAGAGAGTATTCCAAGTAAAGAGACGACTTTTACTGTACTACTACCATGTACAGATAAAAAATATATTAAAAAAGAAAATGTCAAAAGTGATGTAAAATGGACAGAACACTTAACCAAGAGGTTGATATTGATCTGCGATGACGAAGAAGCGATTCGCAGAGTTACTGGAAAAATGTTAGAACAAATTGGATTTGAAACATATGTTGCTTCCAATGGACCTGAAGCTTTGAGATTATTCGAGGTAAATAGAGAGAAAATTTCTCTGGTCCTTTTAGATTTAACGATGCCCCTTATGGATGGGATTGAGGTGTACAAAAAAATAAATGAAACAAACAATAAAATTCCAGTCATATTGATGAGTGGTTTTAATGAAGATGAATTAACCAGTCAATTTTCGAGTTTAGGTCTTGCTGGAGTATTACAAAAACCATTTACATTTCAACAGCTGTCAAAAAAACTTTATCAAGCTTTAGGGTTGTGAACAGTTTACAATAAATTGAACAAAATTATACAAACCTAGACAATTCTAGTAAAATTCATGGAATGATGGAATTGAAAGAAGGCACAATCCTCCTAAAAAGAGCTCA
>CAZRLL010000245.1:0-5003 GCA_964600735.1 uncultured archaeon | reverse complement strand
CGCTATATTCAGCAATCTAGAAAGATGAAACGAAGTAGGGGTGAAAGACACACTTTTAATTAAACATTTCAAAGGGGATTCAAAACTTGAAAGTTTATTCAAATTTATATTCAATTTTAAGATCTAGATTCGAATTAAATGATTTCCTGATTAATAGTAGTAACTCAGGGCCTGACCTTGCTGACAAACATAGCATAATTCTGTCATTCACTTGAAAAATGGTTGAATTTCATACTCATCAATAATCGCTCTCATTTCTGTATCAGATGGTCGCTTCTCAAAACGATTGGCTGCATCCAACATTTTTGGTAAAAGTTGTACATCACCTGCTGTGATTAGAAAGCTGCCCTGAAACCCCAATGCCCAGTTTACCGATTTATCAATGGCATCTTGCGTTTCTAAGGGCTCATAAAAATATGTATTATACGTTTTGGGACGATTCTCCCATGGTCGTCGTGTTAAGGATTTAATGGTTTGAATTGCAACGTTACGTTTTTGGCACAATTCAACTAACTCATCGAAATTTGAGGCATAACGGGGATTCTGCATCAGCAAAAAGTTGTATGGCATCAAGACTGCATCAAAATCATATCTCTCAAGACTTTGTTTGTGCATTATCGGTACCTTGCTTGTATGTCCAGTCACACCTAAAAACCGGACCATGCCTGTGTCTCGTGCTTCGATGAATGCCTCTAATGTCCCCCCAGGTCCCATTGCTTTTTCCCATCCTACTGGATTTGTCAAACCATGCATCTGCCAGAGATCGATGGAATCAACTTGTAGCCTTTTCAAGGATTTTTCAAGATCCTTCAAGGCTGCTTGACCTGTACGACTGCGTGTCTTTGTAGCAAGAAAGAAGTCATCTCGATGTTTGGGCATCCAAGTTCCGATAAGCATCTCTGAATTACCGTACATCGGTGCAGTATCAATGTGATTTATTCCATATTCTTTTAACTTCTCCAATGCTCGATCTGCTTCCGCTTGTGTCGCCTCACTCAAAGCATACGCACCAAAAATGACGCGAGTACTTGAATGTCCAGTACGTCCAAATTGTTGTTTAGGAATCATTGGTAAAGCTAACCTTGAATATTATATTGTTTTCTCACCCTTATTAATTATCTATACATCTAATGGGTTAATAGGGAAAATTCGAAATGCATTCGAGCGCGAGAAGAAACAACTGAAATGAGTTGAGAAATCTTATCTCCATATTCACATTACAAATAATCGAATATATCCGGAAAAAAAAAAATAATTAAAAGTTCAATTATATGCAATCCTGCATTTTCTCCAAATTACACATATCGAGAACCAAATACAATCATGTAGAAAAATTCCCCCCATTTACATTAGGTTTGCATGTTGATTAATTCACGCAAATCTATGTCCATTTCACCATTTCCTGAGGTGTCAAAACCATCTATTTTTCCATCGCCATCAATATCTATCGCAATTATCCTTTCTGGAATTCTGAAATCAACCTGTCCATCTCCAGTAAGGTCAACTCCATCTATTATTCCATTACCATCCAAATCAATTGCTACAGCATTGCTAATGGCATCAATTTTATCGACTTTTAATTCATTCAGTAGTCTTTGATTTAATTCTGGAGATTTTTTTTCTCCGCGAATACTTCGAACTAATCCTTCGATATCCAATCCGAAACTTTTGGCAAGTGTCATTACCTGTAGTAAATTCTTAGGTATAATTCCAAGAGGTGTGTCTCCATTCTTGCCATTTCCACCCATGTTTAGCCAGTTGATATCTCCAACCTTCATTGAAGAAGCTATCGCAGGTAATTGTTTTACAAGTTCCTGAAGGATCATGGCTTCATTGATTAATCCCCGTGCTTTTACTTTCTCACGGAGCCCCTCTGCTTCTGCAAATAAAACAGCTTTTTTACCCTCGGCTTCAGCTAGTAAGCTTTTCTTTCTTGCATCAGCCACCTTCTCCAGCTGATAAGCTTCAGCGTTTGCCTGCATCTCAACGGCTTCCATTTGTGCCTGGGCAGATATTTTGATCGCCTTTGCATCTGCTTCAGCCAACAGTTTTTTCTGATGGGCTTGAACCTCAATTTCTTCCAGTATATTTTTCCTTTTCTTGCTCTCTGCTGCCAGTTCAATCTCCATAAGTCTAGTTTCTGCCTCGATTTGCAGTTTCTTTTTATTGATTTCTGCAACAGAGGTTTCTCTTTTTTTCTGGAGTTCCTGAACCGATCTAAGTCTTAATTCCTCAGTCTCATTTAATTTTTGTTGTTCCAGGAGAACCTGCCTGTCCTTTTCAAGTTCTCTTTTCCCGGCTAATTCTTGTTGTTCTGCTTCGTATAGCCTGACTTGTTGCTCTGAGTAAGCTGCGGTTTTTCTGATTTCCTGCTCGGTTTGAATTTTTACCTGTTCTGCTGTTAGTTTGGCTTCTTGCCGATATTTTTCCTGGAGATCATGAAACAAAGCTTCATCTACTACATCTACATGACGAATTTCAGAAGTATTAATCTTGATTCCCATTGGTCCAACGACTGTTAAAAGTTCAGACATAATGGCTTCTATGATTAAACTTCTTTCCCTTAATACCTGGTCCAATGATAATCTAGCAACAGTGGTTCTGATTATAGATTCCACCAGTCTCTGTAATGTCTTGTTAATTTCTGACATCACACCTTTTCCTTGAGTTCCTGAAATTGATTGATAGGCTTTGACTGGATCCTCAATCTGCCAAACAACAAATGCCTGAACCCTGACATCCTGATTCTCCGAAGTGATAATGGCTTCGCCCGCATCAATTTCTAAGTTTTGAATTGTAGTTGTGAGAACAATTAATTCATCAATAAGATGCAGGAGGAAATAACCTCCGCCGAAACCCTGATTCTTTAATTTACCATTTCGAAATCGGAGCACGAATTCCCTATTTGTATAACGACGGTACCTCGCTTTGATAACCATCATTGTAAATACTGCGAGGAGAAACAATGTTCCTCCGATTTTCAAACCTGTCATCCATGATATATTGAACAAACTCAACTTATGAACCTCATATAATATATTGTTTTGGTTACTTATCTAAGTTCTCTACATATTATATATAGAATATACATTAGTCATTAAGGGCCAAATCTGTTAAATTGTTAATAATTGCGTGACTTCAAAGTATATCTATATAGATCGGATGAATTCCAATGGTTAAAATATTGAATTAATTAATAACGAGAATATTCACAATCTGCAATTTTATACAAAAAAATACACTAAGAATTACTTATAATGTAATATTGATTTATTAGCCACCTAAAATGAACCAATTAGGAAATGACTTCTTGCCCAAATTGTCAATTATCAATCATTCAATCAGTTAATGTATGTCCAAGGTGCGAGTACGTATTTAAACGAGATAAAGGCAAATCAATAAAACAAAAAATTACAGATGCTATATTGTTTTTTAAATAAATATCCTGTTGGAAAAGATGTAACTGTATATTATGAAGCGAACAATCCATTCTACAAAAAATCAGGAGTAATGTGGGGAAAGAAATTGGGACCAGGAGGAGTAATTGAAGCTGGAAATGCAGACCACCATTCGGGAAATGCTTTGTTGGAGGAATTATATCATTACGAAAGTCAAAATAAGCTGAATTCGATTAATTTAGTTGTCAAACCAATAGTCTTCTATTTTCTATTCTGGATTTTCCTACTTTTACTAATGGATTACATTACCGAGTTAATGTTAAATTTACCTAAACAGGTGTTTATTGTTATTATCATGACAATTTCGTTATATTTGCTGAATAATTATGAAAAATATCGATTAGCAGAGAGATTACAATATAATGCATTTATCTGTGAAAACAAATATTGTAGAAAAAGTTTCTTTACACCCAAAAGTTTAGATAAATCTGATTTAATTTGTCCAAATTGTAATGGGAATAAAACTTCAATAAAACTTAAAAATATGTATTTGAGCCATTTTAATTATTCCTCATTAATATTTTTAATTTTATTTGCACTAAATAGTTTGATAAATTATGCATTTTTCTGGAGTAAAATGAGTCAATTCCTGATAATTTTCTTAGTATTAATATTTTCAATCGCAATATTTTTTGTATTGGCTTTGCAAGATGAATACAAAAATACTATAAGCCAGAAAATGTCATCAATAACCATTGGTGAGATTGTCTCATCAGAAATAAAAAAAAATTGGAAATTTGATCTAACAAAGAGCGAGTTTATTCTAATAGAAAGACTTTACATTGTGTATCAATATCAAATTGAAAGAAACTACTTTGTTTCTAATCTTGTGCTTACTGGTTGGGATCGATTTCATAGAGATATTGGAGATGTTTATCGCGAATTGATTGAAAATTACTCAGTTGGAAGCGAAGTTGTAATTTTTTATGATGAAAGCGATCTTAGATACAAAAAACCGTTAAAATATGGATATCATAATATTGGTCTTGCAGGTTTCATTGAGCCAACCACAAATCAACAGATATTGATAGGAAATTCTGTGTTAGAGCCTTATCACAATACAGGATTGACCAAGCGAGAATTAATTATAAAATATTGGAGACAAATTATGATCGAGCAACATTTTTACGTATAATTCATTTAATTTATCAATCAAATGAAATACCAATTGATTTAGAATTTGCCAGGTTACCAGAATGAGAATCCGAACCATATTAGAAATCTACCAGGGTAATTCATTTCCTTCCCAATTAAGGAATTTTCCTGAACTTTAATTTTCTAATTTTGCTGGGCTTCGCAATATTCACAAGTTTTTGTTGAAATACTTATATCTTTAAAACAGGACCAACATTTCATTGTATCTGCTCCATGAATTATTTTATTCAATTCCACTAAACTATTTTTTGTAATATCTAGTAATTCTCTCTCAAAATGCTGAATTCGTTTTTTCTGTTTTAGCCTGATCCATGGCAAAATGTAGATTCTACCAAGTATTAACACTAAAAAAAATCCAATTACTGGCAATGTTCTTTGAAACGGACTCCA
>CAZRLL010000244.1:0-5010 GCA_964600735.1 uncultured archaeon | reverse complement strand
AAATTAATCATAATTTACATTAAAGCCACTTGGTAAAATTAAATTCAGATATTGTCTGCAAATGAATCCTAGTGTTAAAGGGATCATTTTAATTCGAGGCGTTATTTTCTGACTATCTAGATGATTTATATTAAATGATATAATTTGTGAAAATTTACCGATATTCCAGTATTTTTGTCTGAGTATTAGGCGTTTATTGCTTAAAATTATGTCCCAAGGTCGAATAAAAAGTGGGAAAAATATGATTAATAGAATTAGAGGAATTATTAGTAGGTATTCCATCTGATAGATGAAAGAAAATGGAACTATGATAGATAAAAGTAATAAACTTAAAATTATTCTCAAGTAAAATAATTCATTTACTTTACCTACACATATTTGTTTTTCATGTTTAATAGGTGCAGTCCAATTAATATTCAGGTCAGGAAACAAACTATTTCATTCTTGTTGCCTTTCCGTGCTATAAAAATAATCGTTAATTGCTAAAAATCTAACTCTTTAAAAGTATCATTAAAATCTGATTGATTCTTCTAATTCATCTTCGGTTGGAATACCGTTCAAATCGCATTTTCGTTTGGTATAAAATGTATCTAAAGCCTGATTTAAATCTTCATCTGAGTGAAATGATGTCATTCCTTTGGCAGCTCCGCTGGGTAATGGATCCCTCATTAGGCGATGTGGTAATTTATCTGTTTGCCTTGGAGTTGTTGGTTTCCATATTTCCACATTAAATTGTCTTGATAGAATCCAAATCCTTTGAGCCTTTTCTCTCATGGTTTTTTCTGTGGATTTAATACCAGTTAATGATTCGAATATCTTTGCAGTGTCAGCAATATTTAGAGCTGGTGTAATGGAATGCGTAAAGTGACACATGATTAATGAATCTTTTAGAATTTTCAAATCTTGAGATTCGATTAAACTATCAATAACTGGGATCATCGATTTATTGGGAATGTCAGTTGTCATTGGCCAGCCACGCAAGTGTGATCCCCCAACATTGGAGGTGATATAAGACAAACCAAGTCCTAGTTTACCCCTAGGATCCCAAGCTGGCAATTCTAAGCCCCTAACATGGACAGCCCAGGAATCGCTGGCATTCCCAAATATTTTGGCTGCCTTAACAACTCCCTCAGCGAGGATTTTGCCCACTCCTTCCTTGAATGCAATTTTGGGGATAATATCTAATACTGCTGCTGAATCACCAAAATTAATTATTTCTGATTGATATTTTGCTGGAACTGCATTACGCTGGGCACTTTCCATAAACCATGAAATTGTTGATCCAGTAGATATTGTATCCAATCCATAAATGTTACAGAGATGATTTAACTGCAGTAGTATCTCCAAATCGCTTATCCCAAGATTTGATCCCAATAAAGCCAAACTTTCGTATTCAGGATGTTGGACTACCTTTCCTTCAGCCCATGGAAACTCGGTTTCTATAACAAAAGAACAAGATAATGAACATTTGTAACACGGTTTTCTCTTGACTTTATCTTTGAAGTGCTCTTCAATTGCTTTTCCTTGAATTTTATCTGATAGTTCCCATTCACCGTATTGGTAATTTAAGGTTGGTAATTGATCGTTCTTGTCGGCAAGAGATACCAGCCAAGATGTACCATATTTTGATATTGGATGATCATTAGATCTTGAAGTTTTTGCTCTTTGATTGATTTCACTAACAATTTCTTTAATCTGATCTTCATTCTCAACCGATAGTCTATTTGTTCCCCTAATTGAGATTGCTTTAAGATTTTTTGAACCCATTAACATACCCATTCCTCCCCGTGCAGCATTACGGTATGAATCACTTACAGTACAGGCATAATTTACCAGGTTTTCGCCAGCTGGACCTATTGATAAGATTCTCGCTTTTTTATCATGTAACTCTTTTATCTGATCCTCTGCATGTAAAATCGTTTTTCCCCACAAATTAGCCGCGGCAACTGTTTCAATTTCATGATCACTAATTTTAAGCAGTACAGGTTGTTCTGCTTTTCCTTTGATAATTAACGCATCATAACCTGCAAATTTCAATTCTGGACCTAAGTAACCTCCTACGTGACTATCCATAAAAATTCCTGTATGTGGAGATTTAGCGACCACACAATATCTACCTGCAATTGGAATGATTCCTTGAGCTGGACCAGTAGCTACTATAAAAACACTTTCTGGATCGAGGGGGTTTAGCAGAGGATCCATCTCCTGTTTCAGATAATATACACCCAGACCTTTTCCACCAACCAAATGTTTCATTACATTTTTTGGTGTTTCAATAATATCAATTTTACCTCTAGTTAAATTTATTCTTGCTATTTTTCCGGTCCAGACCACGTATCGTTCATATTCAGAGTAGTAATTAGAATTTTTTATATTTGGATAGTTAATATTATTAAAATTACTTGTATCATCGCGATTTTAATTATTCAAGTTAGAATAAAATATATTAGAGATCAACCAATATAACACATTGAGTAATGTTTGAAAACCAAATAAATGAAATCTCAAAAAGGTTGGCAAAGTCAAAATATCTGGTTATCTTTACTGGAGCAGGTATTAGCACAGCATCTGGATTACCAGATTTTAGGGGGCCTAAGGGAATTTGGACACTAAGAGACAAAGGAATTAAACCAAAGCCCCTTGGAAAACCCTGGAATGAGTTCGAACCTAATCCTGCTCACAAAGCATTATTTGACCTACAAAGCATGCATCTAATGCATATGAAATTTGCGGGTTACTCGGTAGTAATATAAAATCTAATCGAATAATACTCGCTACTGATGTGTACCCCCTAGTAAACCTCTCGCAATCCAGACATCGATTTACTATTGATCCCACAACCCTTCATAGAGAAAAGAGCATGTTCAGAGAACGAGGATTAACCCCAGTAGCGATATATCATTCACACATTATAGATTCAGTCACACCCTCTTACAGAGATCTAGAACTATCTCGGATTACTAATCTACTTTCCGTCATCCTATGTCTCATGCCAAGAAACATCCGAGTGGCTTGTTACGGTTGGTCCATCAAGGAACATCGCCCTGTTCCTGTGCTAGTGCAAGTGGTCCATCAATCAATCAATCTAAAATCGTAGTTAAAATAATAAATTTTTGTGCTAATCTTCTTTCCTGGTCCCAGTTATATTCATTTATCGTAATTGACATTGTATGTCAGAGCCTCCCACCTTTTTGTTATACAATTAATAGTATATCGAACTGCTTAATAAAGGTTACATGAGGTGTCAGAGTACATTCCGAAATTAATCATAAACTTAAGACGCAATTTTTGAACTTTTCTACAATAAATATATAGTTACTAATAAAGATAACGGAAACACTATGAAACGACTTGGTTTCACAATGGGTGTGGTAGTAGTTTTATTACTTGCCAGCTCATTTTTTACAAATTTAAATTCGTCCAACGCAATATCCTTGGATGGATCGATTTTGAGTATAATTAAACGAAGAAAAGGAGGTGAGAAATAATATGACATCCAAACGAAGAAAAGTAAAACGAGTAATTGATGGTGATACATTTGAGCTTAATCAAGAACTCCAAGGTACAAAAAGAGTAAGAATCGCAAATATTGATGCTCCGGAAAAAGGTCAAAAAGGTCATCAAGCAGCTATAAATAAATTAAAAAAATTGATTGAAAATAAAGAAGTTACAATTAATCCTCGTGCAAAAGATAAATATGGTCGATTGGTTGCTGAAGTAATTATTAATCGACAACTTGTGAAAGATCAATTGATTGATAAAATTAATAATAAACTGGAATTAGTGTTTGATATGGAAAATGATAATGAAGATACAAAAAATGAACTTCCTCTTATAAATGTCACATATGATGGATTTATTGAATTAGCAGAATTCGAAAAATTGAAAATATTAGTACCTGCAAATTATGGAATGATTTCTCAGTTTTATGCAAATCATGCAATTATAAACAGTAATAAAGATGGATTTACAGTTCTATTCAATAGATTTGGTTATCTGACATCTTTTTTTGGAGAAGAAGGTGGAATTGAGGGAGTTATCGAGTTAAATTTTTCTCCTCCGGCCTTTAAACTATTTCTAACAGGTCTTATTAACCAAAACAATCGCCTTGAAGAGGAAATTAAAAGACCCAGAGTCATTGATGAAAGTGGCAATAATAATAAGGATATTGAGGTTCCCCTGCCAATGGAGACACCAATCCCATTTAAATTATCCCTGAAAAACATTTTTGTTAGAAGTCATGTTTCTAGCATCGATACCACTGGATTTTTGTTTTTAAGTTCTCAATATGAAACACAATTAATTGTTCTTTCTAATCTGGTTGGTGGGAGGGTGAATAAAGGGTATAAGGTCGTTAAAACTGTTATTTATCTCCCTTTTTCTATATTAGAGGCACTACAAAACACGGCAGCTAAACAACTAAAAGCATATGAGGACAAATTTGGAGAAATTGAAGATACGGAAGGGTGATATATCTGAATGCAAAAAATAATGAAAATATTCCAGATATAAGAGAAGATTCCAAAAAAAATGAGCGAGTTTTTGGTAAAATAGCTGGAGATTCAACACTAATAGCAACAGAAAAAGAAGAATTTGCTCAACTTCACCGAGATTCTGAAAAAAGTGAACTGTTAGAAAATCAAGTTAGTAATATGCAAAATGAAATCAAAGTTAAAGATAGAAAAATTGGACGTTTAACAAAGAAAATTGAATTACTGCAGTCTGGACAGCACTATTCAGAAAAAGAAAAATTACTGCTTGTCTTACTTACAGCACTTACAACTTTACTAATAATGATATTAGGTGAAAGCATAAATTACTATAAATACACTTCAGAAATATTAGAAAATCATCCTCTAGTGATCATTGTTTTTTTAGTTATCTCATTAATAATAATAGCGTTGGTTTACCTATTTATATGGGTTAAACCAAGAAACTGATCATCGCAGTTACTTATTCAGGTTAAAAATCGCTATACTTTTGTCAAGTGAGAATTAATTCTCTTTTTCA
>CAZRLL010000243.1:0-5084 GCA_964600735.1 uncultured archaeon | reverse complement strand
AATATTTCACTTCTAGAAATCTGCGTCTATTTCTTGATATATAAATCGAATATATGTCACATATGCACCCAAAACAGCTTTTCATTGACATGCTATTGCGGAGAAAAGTTCTCCTTTCGGCTTTTAATGAAGTAAATAACGAGTTTTTTCACACACCTCTTCAGGAAAATACCTGGACACCAAAGTCTCTTTTCCGGCATATACTAGCAGGAATGACCTGGATGGCTGGAACAATGGGAAACTCTTCATTTGACAGCCATCCACTTGCATTGATGACTGCTCAAAATATCGATGAATCAGTTGGTCTCAAGGAAGTTAAAATTGCTCTAGAGGACATAACCCAGAAGTTGATTGAAGTGATTGATCAGGTGAAAGATGATACATGGAAAGAAATTAAATCTACCCCTCTTCGAAAGAATGTTTCACGTGAAACCAGCTTTATTTCACTAGTATATCACGAGTTGGAGCATATAGGTCAAATTAAATGGATACTTAAAAGATTAACTGGTTGGACGGATAAAGAAATATACACATTACGAGCTAAGATTGAAAATTCTAATAAGGATTAACAATATTTCATTACAATTACCTTTAAAATTACTAAATATAGAGCAAAAGTCGAAAATAAATGATACATATATCTGCCAACTGAAGAAACTAGAGAAATATTAAGAAATCTCAAAGCTAAAGGAGTGAACGTTAATCCCTCTCCTGAATAAATGAGATTGATAATGTTAATATCAATATTATTCTTTCATGAATAGAAATTTTGTTTTCCTAATTTATAAGCTGATCAACACTGAATTTTATCTATCCTCGATCAGGAAATTTATCCAAATACATCAGTAATGTCTTCTACCATCTCTGTAACACACTTCATGACTTGACTAATTGTATCTGATAGATCAAATTCAAATTCCTCATCGAAAGGAAAGCAATTATTAAAATTAATCTTTGAGTGCAGATCCTTTTCCCAGTCTAGATTTTTTAGACTAGACTGAACCCCTTTCAAGGCCTGTTTTACAGCTTTTTGAATGTGTTTACTTATTAGTTCACCAAAATCAAAGTTTTCCATAATAAATTAATATTCCCCCAGTATATATAATATATCTGAATTATTTGGGAGTCAGATTTCTATGATCAAGGCCCCAGTTAAAGTTGCCATTAGAGCAGAAAATGGATGAGATGCCTTGAATATAGAAAATTTCACTTTCAATAATAATTGGGATTTTAAATCAAAATTTAAATTCTTCTAGAGAAGATTTTTTGTATTACTTGTTTATTACAAATCCCAATCTATAGTGGATTCCATTTCTATTATAATGGATGTCATATAATACCATCAATTTTAAATGAGTCACATTTGAAAATTATATGCATTCCAAATTCCGAATAAAATACGAATAAACTAGTTAAACATAAGAATTTCATAAATTGCCCCAATCATCATAATTATTGCTGCTGCGGTCATTAAACCCAAAGCAACGGATCCAGTATGTGTTTTCCTTTGATCACTATAAGAAACTCTTGCTTTACTAACGTTAAATTCTGCCTCACTTTCCTCATTATGGTTAAAAGCTTCGATTTCATCGTCACTGAGATTTTCAGTGTAATCAAAAAATGTGAAATAACTCTTATTAGAAATTAGTTTATCCGCCTGTAACCAAATTGAATTTATTGTTTGTTCCAAAACAACTTCTCTTGGGATTGTTGTTTTACCAATACCTTCATAAAAATTCAATATACCAATTTTTTGATCATTAACAATTATATTTGCGCTTTGTGTTGAATGCTCAATTAATGAGAATCCACTAACAAATATTTCTTCTGAAAATGACGAGCCGGGAGAAGGTGTACAGATAAGTATGTCATACTTTTTTCGATATCTTCCTGGGCCTACACAACCTGCTGTTGTTAACATTAATCCTCCTATACCTATAGTATAAGCCACAAATGGGAATCTATTGGAGCTGTTATAGTTAAACATCAACCAGATGAGGTAAATTACACCTCCAAGTACAATTTGTAGAAGGAAAGAATATTTTAGTGTCTTAAAAAACCTTTCAAAACTAAATTTTTGTTCCTTCATTTTCGTTTCTTAAATATTTTTTAGTATGACTAATAATGTTAACTTGATGAATCTCCAAGCAAAGCTCTGCTTAATTTCTCCTTCTGTTCACGGTTGCGATCTCGACTTTCTCGATTTAATTCTCCTAATTCGTCATAAAAAGATGAAGCTTCTTCTTTAACCTGTTCTTTTTCCTTTTGTCTTTTTTTATGCGTATCTCGTTTCAACTCTCGACGTAGAATGTCTAGAATTGGCATTTGCTCCTTCTCTTCTATTTGTTTGATCATCCGTTTGATATAGAAATACTCAATTATCAGACTTATTCCAACTAGAATTCCCAGCAGTGCCCATGAAACCTCATTTTTCCCTGTAGCTGATGCCCAGAATAACACCAAAATCATTGGCACTGTGAGAAAAGTAAGTACGGTTAAAGGTATTATGAATATCAGGTATCCTCCTTCAATAAAGAATTTTGTGAAAAAGGTATTTTTACTGTTGAAAAGCAAGGCCCAAAGACCTAAAACTACAATAGGAAAGAGAAGAAATTGAATATATGGAATCATTTGTTCATATGCTACCATGTATAATCACAACACTACTTAATTTATTTCATATTTTGCTTATATAAAAGAAAATTGAATAGGACCTAAGTTTTTGGTTTTATTCCTTTTGATTATATTATCTTCCAAATAATGATTAGTACTGGTGGTATTATAATGTTATTAAAAAACCGATTAAGAAATTCTATTTGTACCGATTTTGTTTCCAGTTTCCTTATGAGATCATTCATAATTAATTTTTCAATCTTGGATCTAATGCGTCTCTGAAGGCATCTCCTAAGAGATTAAAACCAAGTACCTGTAAAAAGAGGGCTAAATTGATATATGTTAGTGTTTTCTGAGAATTCAATATTATTTGGTTGTAATCAACAAGATTCGTTTGGTAAAAAGTTCATGGAGCCCGATATTAAATATTCTTTTTATAAATTCATTATATTAGAATGATTAAACCTTCGTGTAAATACGCATCCTGAATACTTCTCTCTAATTAAATCCAATGCTTGTTTATATGTTACTCCCGTATCTGATTTAGGGAATTTGTGATTAAACCGAGTATGATGATGACTAAGTGATATAATTGGCAACAGATTTGAATTTTCTAAACCTGAAAGGTCTTTGTGTCGAATTTGAATTTGTTTAAACTGCAATAATTGATGATAAAAATGATTATTGTCTTTTCGTATGACATATTTAAGCCGATCTTTTTCATAATTTATTAATAAATTATCGATTAAAGCCATAGCTTCATCATTTCGATTTTGTTTCTTCAAGACCTTGATTTTACCTATCAGGACTGTCTCATAGAGGATCATCGGCATTGAAAGATCCCTTTTTTTTTCTATTCAGAAATCTTATGTATGTCTGTTAGAAAATCGTCTAATCTCTGTTTTTATTTATAGTGCTTTTCCAAATCAAGTTACAAGCAATTGCTTAATTGAGAGATGGTAAGATGGATTAAGTTGGGAAATTTTCTTTTACTATTTTTACACCATCTCTACTAATATTATATGTAGGATTACCTTTGGATGGATGTTTAATAATAAAACCTTTAGCAATTAGCTTTTCAAAAGACTTATTTGCATTTCTCATTCTTCTAGGATGATTGTATTCAATAGGTAAATGTTTGAAAACAGTTGTTTTAGTTATTCTCTTATCAAGGCGACCATTATCAGTTGACAAATACATGGCTGTAAGTACATCAATGTCGGATGGTAAAAATTCGTTGAATTCCATCAAGATATTTTCCCTATATTATATATTATATCCGTCATATATAATCATATCGTCTAAACTATATACTATATACGATTTGTTATATATAATTGATTAGTTATATATAGTAAAAGCGTTTAAAAATCCAGATGTGTATGTAGTATATTTATATAGTAGTATGCCAATATACTATTAGTGATAAAAATGCCAAGGGATACAACTAAAGCGACACAACAATTCATAAAAAATAAGAAAATTGAACGTGAAAAACGCAAAGAAAAATTAATCGAGTTTATTAGAATGAATCCTGGTGAGACTGCATACTCCATTAGTAAAAATACAGGATGGCCCCTCAAAACAGTTCAAAACTTATTATTTGAATTAGAGGATGATCTTGAAATTAAAATTGAATCTGAGGTTGAAAATGGAAGGGTGAAAAATAAAGTCATGCTAAGATCTGCCTTCGATCTCACATGGACAAACTTTACTGAAGCAAACTTAACGGATCCTATTGGTATGCAATTGGTGAAAAATAGCTTGAGAAAACACATTCCAGTGTCGATTCACAACGATGATGGAACCACTGTCATAATCGAAACTCTAGAAGAATTAGAATTATATATATAACTTAAGGTTACCCCGGATCTATAAGTAGAACTGTTGTTGATTTATTAGCTCCATAAAGCCGCAAATCCATTAATTGTTAACTTTTCTTTACTGGTTGGTGGAATTATATTCACCTCTCGATCAAGCCTTCGCAAAAGAAGAGTAGAAGTTACCAAAACCGACTCAACCTTGTCTCTCGAAATTACTTGCCTTACTTCATCTTCTCCATGAGCTAATGTATTTCTCAATTTCCTCATTTTTGTTAGGTAAGACATTTCGGTGTTTGAAATGGCACCGAGAGACAACAATACATCGAGTTTCAAACTAAGAGTCCAATCGCGATTCTTTTGAATTCGAGTTTTTACATAAATATTGGAGGCTCCATGACTTTCCACATTTGATATGTTAGGATTACGAATTGCAGAGGATTCAGATCTGGTAAAACTAAGAACGACTGATAAATAATTGTTAAAAGATTGTGATATTGGTTTTGATCAGATTGAATTGGAATTCGTTTAAACTGCAATAATTGATGATAAAAATGATTATTATCTTTTCGTATGAGAAAACCTTCGCGTAAAAACACATCTCGAATACTTATCTTTAATTAAATCCAATGCCTGTTTGTATGTTACTCC
>CAZRLL010000242.1:0-5086 GCA_964600735.1 uncultured archaeon | reverse complement strand
TTGAGGTTATATCTAAACTATCAATAACGAATGGGTCGTCCTCTGTGCCACTACCTGGCCACCCTTGAAAATCAGCGTTGCTGTTAATCTCAACAGGATTATTAGATGTACAATGGTTAGATTTTAGAGAAAGACCATAATTCGCCTGCACATTTACATCAAAATCAGAATATTCTTTGTTAATAACCAGAAAGGGAATCATCAGCAATACGAGGTAAATAAATAAGAATTTTGTAATTAATTTCATTTTTTTCACTTTTGTTTAGTCCTAGAAGTTGTCTCTATATCTATTTAGACGAAAGTTGATCTTTGATTACTTTCGTAAGAAAACAACTATTATATCTTTTCAGGTACCCTTTTTAAATATTTGTCATTGTTTTTGAATCACTCTAGCCATTAATAGGAGTTGAAATAAGATAAAAAAGCATGTGTTATCAAGAAAATTCAGCTTTTACGTTATCTTGGTAATTTCTAGTTTGACCTGTTGTACTTTACTTTATAGAGATTTCACGGTTTTTTACACCCTATCGATGGACGAATCGGATCCATGGGATTATGACAATAAATGATTCAATCATCATAGATATTCCAAGATATTCAGTTGGAGATGTAGTAACTAATGTTGTTACAGTGATAATACACTTACTACATTCTCTTAAATAGCTGACACTTATAACACTGCAGTAGGGGAACCTCCTCAAACTCAATCGTTTGATCTTACAGGCTATATTTTAGGCGATTTAATAAGGTGGTGTGTGAATTTTAGTGGATATGGATCTATTGGATCATGGGTTGGACATCTTACCACAATGGATGATCCACAAATCCCACAAATATATGCTCTTTGGAATTTGACATTGACTACCCAAAAAGATCCAAATGACCCTAAAAATTTATGGAATTCCATATTGTCTGGATTTGATATCTTCAAATGCAAGTAATGCTAATGGAATAAATTTATATAATCGGCATAATTTTCTTTAATCATGCCAGATTTCCCCAATTTAGAAGATCATCTTAAAAAATACGGCGATTGGTGGTGTGAAAGCAAAGGAGGGTCTTGTGATAGAGTTAAACTTACTCAAGAGGAAACAATTTGATATCAGCCAATTTTTAACCTCTTTTTTCACAGGTATAATTTAATTTACCTTCTTCCATAGAATCTTGGCCTAAATAAAGCAAGGATATGTTTACTCTATATAAAATCAAAGAGAAAACAGATCTAATACTATATTAATAAAGTATGAGCTGCAGTAACATTTCGAGGTTCTAGATCGCTGTATACCAATAAAATTACAATCCAGAGTACCCTGGTTGTCGGATGAGGTTATCGAAGATATTCCCAGTAATTATTTGATGATTAACACAAATATTATAATTATGTTCTTGTAAATTCAAATATGCAATCAAAGGATATGAGATCACGCACACCTAAGCGATCGCTTCCAGCAATTATTATACTTGTAATTATTTTAGGGGGGGTTGTTTCTTTAGATCTTACCCGAAGATATTTATCTGGAGAATTCGATACTGACAGCATAAGGATCGAATTTCTATATTCATCAGAAAAAGAAAGATGGTTAAATACAGTTGTTCCTAAATTTGAAAGAGAATGGAATTTAAATACCTCTGGTAAACCAGTCAGTATTGTACTTACTCCGATTGGATCTGGAAAAGGTACCATTCAAGTTGCTACAAGTGCAATGAAACCAATTATATGGAGTCCTGCATCGAGTTATTGGTTGCCAATTCTCAATTTATATTGGAAAGATAATAATCATAAAAATAATATTGTATACATTGATAATCCAAGTTTGGTAGTAACACCGACCATTATTGCGACTTGGGAAAGTTATAATCAGAAGAATAACATTACAGGTTTTGATGATTTAAGAGAACTAGCGATCTTGGATCCTAACTTTACTTTCGCACATACAAGTCCATTTGAGTCTAACAGTGGCTTTGGTGCAGTTATAATGGAAACATTGATTGCAGCAAATAAAAATCCAAAAGAATTGACTCTTGATGATCTAGCCAAAGATGATGTTCAAAGATGGATGAGAGATTTAGAAGGTACAGCAATTGAGTACGGGGCGTCTACAGGATTTTTGGCAAAGATGATGGCGAGAAATGGACCTTCAAGATTAAAAGTCGCCGTTCTTTATGAAAATCTTATAATTGAGAAGAACAAAGAATTAAAAAATGAAAAATTGGTTGCCATATATCCTGAAGAGGGAACTATCCTGAATGATCACCCTTATGCTATTCTTAACGCTCCATGGGTGAATGAAGTCCATATACAAATCGCTCAAGATTTACTTGAATTCCTTCATCGATCTTCTATTCAAGCCGAATCTATCAATTTTGGTTTCAGACCTGCAATCAAACTTAGTACAGAGAATGATTTAATAAAAGAAAAATTTTCTAAAGAAAATGGTGTTCGTGAAAGTTTGGAAGGAGTACGAACGATTGCTGTTAATGAAATTTCAGGAGAAGTTCTAGAGAGAATTCCTGATTTATGGACTGCTACAAGATCATATTCTAAAGATTCAAACCTCAAGAATTCAAATTCATTGACATTTCTCGATTATATTACAATTACACTGATTGGAAGTGTAATTATCTTTATGGTTTCTTCTCCAGTAATTAAGAAAATAAAGAAGCATTATTTATAATTTTATAATAAATAAACCTGTTTTCAACAGAAGTTGTTGATCTATTTTATGAAAAGATTGGAGTTAGTATTACAATTATGAAACAGGAATACACGGAAGTGAGTGTTAAACAATCAGAATATGCAGCTAAAGTCTTCGTACTCATCAGAAACTCTGAAATAAAACAGTAAAGAAGTATAAGTGCTTCTTTAAGAATCCTAAAAAAGTATAATATTTAGAGTAGTCGGACATCTTTGTGCAATTACTTGATGTGAATAATAATATCAGAAGAAGCATATTTACGGAAGGATAGTATGAATACAATATCACTGCAAAAATAAGCTGTTTTAAGCATCTATACAGTTCAGAAAGGCTATCACAATGTTTAATGATAGCATTTTCAATAATTTAGATTAATTTAACCTCGGGAATCCCTTAGTTATATATATTAGAGTCAATGTATTAGATAATATTTCACTCATATTTTTATTAGATAATATTTAACTGAAATATTATTAAGGATCAAACTCGGGTGGTCCACCTCCACCTCCTCCGCCACCTTTTGGTGACCAAGATACTGTTACAAGATCAACATAGACATATACCCAATCAGATTCACCTTCATATGCTTGAATTTTTATTTCAGTCACTTCTATTGAGCTATCTGGGATTAAACTTCTTGGAAAATTAATTTCTTCCCAGCTTGTATAAATTGTACTTGTTACCATAATTTTTGTTTTTGTTTGACCACTTGCAATGTATGTGATGGTTACTATGAGATAACCATCATCGCCAGAAGCTGGCTGTATGGCATAAAATCTAAGTAAATCAAATTCGTTCTCCCCGTAATTCACCGTCTGCTTTATATATGGCCTATCAGGATAATCAGCCCTAAACCTCATAGAATAATCTCCTGAATATGATTCAGTTGTACTTGTCGTAGCACCTGATGTACTAGTCCATTCAGAATATCCATTCTCAAATGAACCATTTTGCAATGGATCTGATGGATCTGCATAGATTCCACCTAAGCCACTAATTATTAATATTAATATTAATATATTTAGTATTTTCAATTTCATGTTTTTCACTTTTAGTAAACATTGTAAAATGATCAAATTCAATACCTGAATTTGATTTTTTACCATAATAAAATTATTTTTATAACTTATAAAAGTTATTGATGGACTTAAAAGTGGAATTAACTCCATCTCTAAAATTTTAAATGTGATAACAAAGTGGTTCCATGAAGGAAGTACTAAAGATTGTCTGACTCCAATATTTTTGTATGGCCAAATACCATTTAGAACTTTATCACCCCTTAATTTGAAAAATTGTTGGTCTACAACAATTCCATCATTGTATTTAACAAGAAGCCATTTTAGAAAGTAGTAATCAATAGCACGTAAAATGATACCAACTAGATGAAGGATTTAGATGAAGATTAAACTATTTTTTGGAGTAAGTATCAACTCACTAAACTTGTTTCGATTATTGAAGTTAGAATTTCTCTTATTCATCTCAATGAATACTCATATATGACCATCGAAAATATAAAAAAAAAACTTTAAATAATATAATCTATTCAAATTACAATAAACTTATATAAAATAATTTTCAAAACTTAACATTATTCCTTTCTATAGGCGCCTATAATTATTAATTTCGAGAAATTTGAATTGAGTTACAAAATTTAATTCCTGCTTGAATGGACCAACAAACAGGACAATAGACTAAATCGATACGATGATAATAGAGCAGGCTGGTTCTAAACAGTTGCCAAACGAATTTATTATACCTATTAAAGAACTTAACTTGCATAGTCTTCAAATTTTTTGACACCCCTTTCAGGTTCCGCAATGCTTTCAGTATTAAACTAGCTTGTCTTATTGGTTTATTGGAATAAAGCTGTGACCGCAGATCGATTGCTCCAAATGCCGAAAAATCTATAAGGAGCACTCTGTTATTAATTTTTCAGCAAAGAAAAAGTTATTCGCTTATCCTATGGATTTGATCTTTAAACTGTTTATTAGTTGGAATTTATTTATTATTAGTGATTGTAATTTCCTTCAATTGATTATAAAATTTTGATTTGCTAACTTATCAAGCTCTGGATAATTTCGATTAACAAGATTTCTTATGGCTTGTCTAATTATAAGAATTCCAATCAGGATTAGTGAGACATTAGCAAACCATAGTAATTCTGGGATGAATTCTATGCTTAATCCCCTTACAAAATAGCCATACATCACTAAAAATGGTGTATTTTTTGACAAATTATTCTGATTCAATCCTCAGATCATTACCCAAGGTAATAACCAAAAAATATGTTTTGTGTGATTTGAGATGAAAAAAATTGATATCAAAGTTATTTGAATTGTTAGCACATCTATTACTTTCACTACATTGGGATGTTTCATATATAAAATAAA
>CAZRLL010000241.1:2898-5182 GCA_964600735.1 uncultured archaeon | reverse complement strand
TTAAGCGTTTTTTGTAAATTAATCCAAAGGTTTTCCGTGATTTTTGAATAATGGTTAGCGAAAAGATTATTCATTAGCTTAAGCTGCTTTCCCAGAAACTTAACCGTCATTTGAGAGGTTTCGAGCTCAAGCCATCTGACTAATCGACATACTACTTTTTCATAAAGATCTTCACCGCTATATTTCCAGTTAAACGGATGTGCAAAGTGGGTGTTCCATGTTTCGGTGAAATCCAAGATGAAGTTCTCTAACTGATTTGTTGAAGAAAAGTTCTTTCTAGAAAGCGCTTTTTGTTTGAGGATTGAAAACCAGATCTCAACGAGATTCAACCATGAACCATGTGTTGGCAAAAAGTGAAAGATGATCCGTTTGTTATCCGATTCAAGCCATTGTTTACGATCATAAGCTGTTTTCAATTTTGGTAACGGGACATTGCACAACTCTGCGATTCCTTGACAAAATCCCTCAGTCGAATGAGAGGAGTAATTATCGCAAATATAGTGAAGCGTTTTGGACGAATCGTATTGGGTAGCATGTTTTTTCACAGAATTAATAATTGTTACAGAAGTATGATCGGGGATGCATTCTGTATACACTTTACCGGGCCGTTTTTCTAAAATGGAAATGATTGAAACGGTCCCATGCCTGATGTATTCGAATTCCCGATACTCGGGTCGACTGGAATCGGCAGGAAGGCTTGGAGCCGTTCTTTCGAGTGCCTGTAGACCCGTACATTCATCCAGACAAAACAGATATTCCGGATTCAATATATAAATCCGTATGATTTTCTCCATTTTTTCAAAAAAGAAGGGATCACAAATCTGTAAAAAATATTTCCGGCGATATAATCTATACCTGTTCGAAGTTAAACAGCGATGAATCGATGAAGCGCTAACGGACACACCCAAATATTCAGGATGCTTTTGAAAATAGTCTGCCATCCAACGTATAGACCAACAGGAACATCCCGGCAGTGGATTATGCTGGCAATAAAAAGCAATGACTTTTTGGATAATCTCAAATGTGATTTTCGGAGGGCGTCCGCTTCTGGCCAGGTCCTGAACTCCGCCTCCGGCTTGAAAGCGACTATTCCAGAAGGAAACTGTTTTTGGATGAAGTCGCAGTATTAAACTGACAGCAAGCTCACTATATTGGTTGTTAAGAAGTATCATCATTTGCATTCGGAGTAAAAGTCGTGGTTGCAACTGATTATAGGGAGTTTTGAGAAACGGTCTAAGATTATTGTTATCTTTTAGGAGCTTTAAGATCTTAACGATTTTTTTTTTGCCTCTTCCAACAAATTAGGAAGAGACGACCTGATATCTCTTAATCCGAGTTTCGAGATATGATGTAGAATGCTTCTAGATGAAAGTGCTATCTGACACCTTTCTTCCAGATTTTTGGCCAATTGCTTCCCTGAAGTATGGCCTTCGGTAATAATATCGACAACAAACTGTTGAATAATCTCCGCTTTTATTTGCGGAGTAAAAAGAAAGTCCATCTGTTGTCCTTGTCTTTGATCAGCGATGCCTGTCACATCGTTTTGTGCCAGTTTTCTGGCGAGTTTTATGGTCCGATCCTCGGATAATCCGAGTGTTTTGGCAACTTCTGGCCGTTTTAATATCTTAGAGTTTAAAAGGGTCAGCAGGACAACCCTTTTTTGAGATTGATTAGATATTGGGATGTTGATAATTTGTTCGCTAACACCAAAAACAATTTTAACGTATTCCGTATCCTTTTCAATTCTCGGTTCAGATGATTCTGGTAATGGCTGAATCTTAGGCAGTGACGTCCTTGTTCTTTTATCAAACAACGCGTTCAAGCCTTTGTTGTTAAAGCTTCTTACCAAGGAGCGTATGGTCCCTGGTGGAATACTCAATCGTAAAGCAATCGTTGCTCTGTCGACTCCGAGCAGATACAGGGCAAAAGTAATTATTTTCTGAACAATTATTTTTCCCAGCGCATTTTCTGCTTTGGCAATACGCTGAGAAGAGAGTTTTTCAGAGAAAGATAAATTTTCGCAATCCATAATACCTCCGTTGTTGAGTTAAATAATCCATTCAGGAGGTATACTATGCGATTGTTTATTGAATATCAAGCAAATAAAGAAAAATATCCATATTTTGTGGATTTTATATGATCTGTATTAGGTCATTTTAGATTGCCATTATGGAAAGTGGGATAATCAAACCAAGGTACTAGAAAGCGTTTCTGAATGGTCTTGGGATCCTTATGAGGATGATTTTCGAGAAGGTATCGAGTATTTGAAAGCATATACTTCCAA
>CAZRLL010000241.1:0-2888 GCA_964600735.1 uncultured archaeon | reverse complement strand
GTCTTTGTGGCCTTGTTTGTCGGCTCTCCTAAAATCAACCTGTTCGATGCTTTTATTGCAGACGGCCGTTTGACGATCAAGGGAAGCAACCAGGGATTTGAACTGGAACCGCATATCAGGGAGAAATTGAACGGCGTTTGCGGTGACGTCATTGCGGGCATCCGGCCGGAAGATATTATAGTCAGCCATGAAAGCTCTGAAGAAACCGGTAAGGGTCGGGTTTATGTGATCGAACACATGGGGATGGAGAATCTGGTCAATTTTATGGTTGACGAGTATCAATTCAAGGCAGCAGTCGATTCGGTCTTTGAGGGGGAGGTAGATTCAAATATATATTTCAGTTTTATGCAGGAAAAACTGCATTTTTTCGATAAAAAAACCGAACAGAATCTGATGAAGTAAAGGGCCATTTCTCACGTGCTTATAAGCTGATATTTGGGGTTCATCCGGGTTTTAAGTACTATTTTGATTTTCTTGTTTATTGAATCTAGTTTTGCGTCCCATAATCCTTGAATTTATCTTTGGTAATTTATTATCTGCATAAAACGCTTGCATTAAACCTTTAAAAAGACAACACTACATATGTAAACACCGTATTTACGGTATTGTGAGTGTATTTCTGCCTAAGTAAAAGGTTTAATACAATAGCGGAGAGTGGATTATGGATTGCCAAAATATATTGTTTTCCCCTCAACAATCACGGAAACGTATAGATAAGGCTTTACGGGTATTACCTTTAAAGGTGTTGAAAAGGATTTTATCTTTTTCACTTTACATGCTGGGGGCAAAAGTGAACGCAATCGGTTCCCTAATGGAAATGTCAGAAGAATCTGTTAAGACAACGAACAGCAGAATAATGAAAGATGGCTTACCTGCTTTTCAGGATCGACGAGAATCAACTAATACATATAGATTGGAGCTATCACCGCCTCCACGAGAGCTTCAAACATCCGTGTTAATTCAGGATGACTATTATGTGATAGTGTTTGAGAATACGAATCACCAATTAAAAATTCCGCGAAACAATCATGTGCACATTAGAACTGTTTTATTATCACTACTTCAAGCCAATTTATTGACAGTTCATATGGTTTCATCGGCTTTAGATATTACTCCTGCGCATTGTCGAGAACTGTCCGGCAAATTGGCTAACCACGATGTAACTGAAGTTCTTATTGATAAACGAAAAGGTCAAAAACAAGATTTCCTGGTTGATTCAGCGGTAAAAGCAGAACTGATACAAAATTTTGCTGCCCGTGCGATTAGCGGATATTCCACATCAAGTCAGGTGCTTACGGAAATAGTAAATGATCATCAAAAAACAACTATCTCTTCACGAACAATACGTTGGCATATGAATAAGCTTGGTCTTACGAAAATAAAAAAGACTCTTCCGGACCTGGTTAAAACTATAAAAAAAAAATCTTGAACCTTCTTGTTGATGCTGGGATTGATATATCGAAATCCCGGTCGATTCTTAACATACAACCTTTTTCAAGAAGCAACATCCGAAAATCAACTGTTGTTCTGATTAATTTAGGATTTACGATTAGTGCGGTTTCCGAACTCGTTGGAGACAGTAAATCTACAATTCGTCGATCCCTTCGACGTATGACCGACACTGGAGATATCACTGATCTTCCACGTTCGGGCCGTCCGGCTATTTACTCGGAAACATTCAAGTTGGAACTAATAGGTTTTTACTGCCAGACACAGCCTTTTTCAAACGCAGGGCGGTGGTCGCTACGATGGGCGGCTGTCTACATAGCGGCACATCCTGAACGCCTGAACGCAAAGCCAAGTAAATCTACCATTCATCGTATATTAAAAGAAAACAGCCTCAAACCTCACCAGTCACGGTATTTTCTGCATATAACGGATCCAAATTTTTTCCCGAAAATGGATCACTTAATAAAACTATATAAGAATCCTCCAAAAAATCTATTCTTCTTTGATGAATGTCCAGGAATCCAAATACTCAAACGACTGCTTCCCGATCTTAGAACAGATAAAATGAAAAAACGCCTTGAGGAGTTTGAATACATAAGAAATGGCACAATGAACGTCCTCGCCTTCTTCAATTATGAAACAGGAAAAGTATTTGCAGAATGTCAAGCTGACCATAAAACTGATACATTTATCGAGGTATTTAAACGCCATGTTGCCTCTTGCCCGGACCAAGAACAGATTCATTATGTGATGGACAATTTATCAACTCATCGAGGATATTCATTCTGTGAAACGGTAGCCGAATTAAGTAAAGTCACATGTCCTTCAGAGAAGGAATTAAATAACCTGGAAAAACGTGTTGAGTGGTTGACATCAGGAGATAAACGTATTGTTATTCATTATACCCCGTACCATGGTTCATGGCTGAACCTGGTTGAGTTTTGGTTTGGTATCATGAACAAAAAAGTACTAAATGAATCTTACGGTTCCGGGGAGGAAATGATGGAAAGTTTCGACTCTTTTCTGAAAAATTGGAATACATTGTTTGCGCACCCCTTTCGTTGGTCTTATGATGGTAAAGGGTTACATAAGAAAGCAGTTGATCGCTTCACAAAAATATTGAGGCAAGCAGCAAGTAAAATTGAAATTTCCAGTCTCACCAAACAGTTGAAATTGATGTTTAATCTTTTAAAGAATTATGTTTCAGAAGTTCCCATGAAAAATTGGAAAAATCTATTTGATGCGCTTCAATCCGAGGAGGAAACACTCAGGAAAAGCATAAGAAATGAAAAAGGTGTTAAAAAAAAAGCAAATGCAGACAACGCGTTAAACATATTATTGGTGACTCTTGAAAATTTGATCTATCAGAACATGTTAAAAACTGCATAGGAAGTTAAATTGTCAGAAAACATGTCAAATCTTTTGGGACGGGGTACTAG
>CAZRLL010000240.1:0-5218 GCA_964600735.1 uncultured archaeon | reverse complement strand
AATTAGCTAATATTTGTGTCAAAAGGTTCTTTAATTCGTTATTGATCGATCCAGTAGTTCCGCGACTTAAGTAAATTACATTTTAATCAACTCCTAGGCTTAGGAAAGTATTATTGCTCTTCAGCAGCTAAAGCCATTAGATGTGCGAGATGACCACTTAATGCATCTTGTAGATCCAATAAGGATGCATTCCAGATGAGATGATTTGTGCTCCCTCGCTTGACTTGCTCAAGATATTGCATCATGATGTTGAAAACGTTGACTGAAGCCGCAAACAAAGCAACTCGGTAAGAAGGTGAATGTGAAGTGGTTTGACCCATCCGTCTTTCTAGCTCACGGTATTTGGACTCGATACCAAAACGCTCCTCGTACAAGAGTAGGGCTTGTTCTGGAGTTAGTGTACTGTATTCCGGGACTACAAGGGGTACGAGCTCGTTACCTCGGAGAACAAGGCATAGCTTCAGTTTAGCAGGGGGGAAGCCTTTGCTGGTCAAAATGGTCTCGGTTTCTCTCCAAACCCCAGTACCATCACTTAGATTTTTCCGCAGTTTGTCTCTTTTCCCCCACTTCCTTAGATTCTCTGTGTAGTCTGCTCGGATCACAAAATCCAGTTTTTTCTGATGAAGGAAGTAGATCACACCTCCGTTGTAGTATTTGCCATCACCTACAACACCTGCAACCTTGTAGTTATGCACAACTGGTTCCAGTAGTTGCTGTACTACTGGTCCAAAGGGCTCGGAGTGCCATGCATTGTCCATAGTGGGATAGCGTCTCATCAGATGGTAACCAAGGATCTGTCTTAACCCTTGTTCGAAGGAGTAGAGGGTAACATAGGAAAAGAACAGCTTGGTGCTGTGCTTCTGTCGGTCTCTTATCAGATAGGAGGCTAGGTTCTCTCCACTGGGAAGCGGAACCTCTTCCTCTCCGTAGTAGGGGTCGTTGTGCTCATCCAGAGCAAGGTACAAGCCTTTGGGTCGTTTCACATCACGGTCTCTTTGCATTTTTCTTCTCTCTTTCAGCTTCCTACGCTTCTGATTTGTAAGCTTAGGTTCCCTCCTATGCTTTTGCACCTTTCTTTTCATAAAGTTTGGATAATGAAGAGAGGGAAGCTTATGCAGTGAGAACCTGTTGTTTGAGGTTTCAAGTTCTCCTGGTGTCAGTTTACTCACACGAACGTTGACCGTCTGCTGATCTGGCAGGTTGAAACCGTATTTCACGGCATATTTCTTTCTGGCATGCTCTCCACTGATACTGTCGAGTGTCACAGCAAGAAAGTAGTTGTTTATCTCTGTTGTTCCATAATGCACATTGCTGGGCACTGGTAGCGACCAAGGATCTGCTTGTAGCAGAAGCTCTGTTTGCCTCTGAATTATGCGATCTTTGAGCTTGATTTCTTTTTTTGGATAACCCTGTTTGAGTTGCATAGACGTCGATTCGCGGTTGCGCTTTAAATATTGCGAGGATCAAGGGTTCTATTAGTAAAATTATTAAGTCGCGGAACTACTGGATCGTTCGATATAACATGCTAAGAATACTATCGAAAATAGTAATGTTTTTGTTAATTGTCGGGTTAATAATTATAGAGTCCAAATATTTCGAACGATTGATATCCAGATCCCAACCGTAACAGAAACTATAACCAATCCAGCAGGGAATCACCTGAAATCATCCTTGTAGATACCCATTATATCAATATCTCTTTGCTCAAATGGGATATTTTCACCCAAAGCAACTGAGTATGCAGCCAATGCCAATATTGCCCTGATCGATGGTCGTGAACTATGATTATGTAAAAAATGGCTCTAAGAATCTAATATGATTAATTATCTTTTTCTTCTCTTTCCAACACTTCATGAAATATCCTATCTAACTCCTTAAGATCTTGGTTTCTGTATAAGTGAATTAGATGATCGCTCGTATATTCTTGCTCCACATCCGACATTGGTACTTAACTAGGATCATCAAGTAATATAAATGTAAGTGATTTCCTGATTATATATGGATTCCTTGGGTATTCTATGGGTTGCTTTTGAGTAATTGTTTCAATTCAGGAGGTAAGCTCTGAAGTCGATTGTAGTGAAATCCCTGATTGACTAAATAGGATCTTGTTCCATTGGTTGGTTTTAGCTGATGTATAACAATTAATTTGAAATAAATTATTTCAAAGTTTGAAATCCAGATATTATAGCTATCATCATATTATAGAGAAGGAAACAGAAAATCGCAAATATAAATATTAGACCAACAACAGTGACTAAAACTGTTTCCTCGTTTATTATAATTAGTGTCATATTATAAAGAATGAAGAAAATAATCGCGAAAAAGAATATTAGAATAACAATAGTGAATACAACGGCTGCCTTACTTGCCCTGTTCTTTTGCTGACCCAGTTCTCTTGTTGATCCTTTTTCCATAAGATTATTTTCAAGAATTTGGATTTCTAAGAAGTTAGCTATATTTGTCGATATAGCTTTTGCAAATTTATACGAATATTGATATAGTGCAATTTTGGATCCATCTGTTAATACTACAAAAATATACCATGTAGATCTAGCTTCATAACCCTCTTCTAATTCAAGATGAATTTTCTCCATATCTTTTTGAGACCAATTAGATTTTCGTTTGATTTTATCACCAATTAATAATTGATACTCAACATTACCATCTTTTTTTGTGAGCGTTATCAATGCATTTTGAAAAAAAGTATAGATAAGCAGAAGATAAAATATAATATTTAAGATTAAACCAAAAAATAATCCAGCAAGAGCAGCTATATTTATAATTTCTTCAAATATATTATGAATAGGAATTAGTTCATATGTTTCAAAATCAAGTATATTAAACTCAAAGATTCTAAAAATCAAAAATAGAACAATTGAAATTATCGAGTTCAGAAGGATTCCTTGTAAACTGCTTATAGTCAAATTAATTTCAATACTTAAATTATTTTCATCTTGTAGGATTTTCATAATTGCCCCATAACACCATCTGTTAAATAACTCCAATATATTTAAGAGAGTAAGCCAAATAAAGAATAAATTATATTGACTATTCCGATTTCATCACACATTTCTGGCACTATATGGGATCTATTTATATATTACAGGTATTCATTCTTAATATTCCTTCCTAAATATCAAATCACCAATATCTATTTATTTATCCAAAAATCACTTTGGAAGATAGACCGAAAACCTAATTTTACACAGAACATAGTTCCTAAAGAAGAAAGGTGGGCATTATTATGTTATTCTAAAACTTCTTATAGTTCGCATGGACCAGTCCAATGATTGCGTCATTTGCCTTTCTCTACTGTTTATTTTTTTTATTAAGAAGGCATTTTCTTGTAGTAATACCTAATATCAAAAGAATTTGATAAATAAATGTGAAATTATAGTTTGAGTTGACAGTAATAGTATTCTCTGCAGGAATTTTAACATCATAATCAGTCAATTGAGTAATTTCACCTATACCTGAATTCCAATTATATTTTACAGTGAATATTTCATGATTTATTTCACCATCATATTCATGCCAGAATAACTGAAAGCCATC
Organism: uncultured archaeon; assembly: GCA_964600735.1. Taxonomy (GTDB): domain Archaea; phylum Asgardarchaeota; class Heimdallarchaeia; order Heimdallarchaeales; family Kariarchaeaceae; genus LC-2. The sequence goes on along the minus strand of CAZRLL010000240.1, from coordinate 1,663 downwards.
CTCAATTTCAATTATTGGAAATTTATAGGTATTGTATGGATTATAAGTGGAATGATATTCAGTAAATTTTCCTTCCTTCTTATCTAATAATTCCCATGAATTATTGTATAAATCGAGTTTCCATACCTGAATTTCTGTTTGAGTTAGCCAAAAGACAATTAATTGATTATGTATTAAGGTATTTGAATTAAAGTGATGAAACGACGCCATATCACCCATATTATAGTTAAATTCAGGTAATGAAATATTTTGGGTCTGTGGTGAGATATTCATTAAATCAGTTATCATTATTTCAGTATGTTCATCCTCTTCGGAGACACCATAGATTACTAAAAATCTACTATTTGCAATGCTTGACCAGTGTGAAAATGATCCATCCTGTTGTGATAATTGAGGAATATATTCACTAGTAACCCATTTTGGTTCTGTATCTATAAAATGTGGGATACTAGTATTTTGCCAAGTAGACCAACTCCCAGTTGTATACGTAGCTCTTTTACTCCAAAAATCACCATAAACCGATAAAAATGACGAATTACCAATAAATGAGAAAGGAGATTCAGGACCCCATTGATTTTTAAAAACCATATTTCCAATATAACTAGTATTTTGAATATGCCATGTCTGATTAAGATTGACAATATATTGACCGGCTGAAGCATGGGATGATTTATCGAGGAGTAAGTATTTGTTTCCGTTTTGATATAAATAGATATCTTCAATTGATCCGTTTAGTCGGATAATATCTTCTGTTTTCCATGTATTATCAACTTCAGAATAATTACTTGATTTTATTAAGCTTTCATTGAAAGAATGATCAATATAATAGGCTACAAATCCAGTATCAGTCGATTCAAACCTTGATTTATGAATAGGTATTGGCTCTGATAAATCTACCGGGGTTGACCAACTTTTATTATCCATTTGATAGACATGCATTGTACTTCCATAGATAACGTCATGGTCAAAACTGTTACTATTAAAGAGAATATGAAATTTACCTGTTCTGGATTGAATTAAAACCGGATTTTCTGCGAAATGGCTTATAATTTTCTCACTAGTTAAATGTGGTATAGCTAAAGCAGTTGAAGTATATAAAAACATACTGAAAATCATAGATATTAACAGAAACACGTGCAAAATTCCTTTTTGAAAAAATAAATCCCTCATAGTCTTACCTCCTCGTATGTTTTAGAACTAAGGGAAGTTCCAATTGGTCTGTTTTGAAACCCCCTTAAAATTTTGATACTTTATTTTAAGTTCATTTTCACTTATTTTAAAGCAGTGTTAGACATACAAATGAACAGGCATAAAGAAACACCTAATTTGTCTCTATATTGAATCGAATTGGAAATTATTATATTAATTAAGCTTTATCTTGAAAGGATCAATCGTTCCAAACCAGCTGGAACACATTGGTATTTCGAATTTTTCTGATTTCTAAGTAAAGTAGATTAATTAGCAAATGGTTCTGTGGATTATTTGATTTAAAACCGAATTGTTTATTATTAATTTAGTATACAATCTGGTAGCTTCTTATACTCAAAAACTAAATACAACACTTAATCAATCCTTTAATTTGTTTGCCCATTAGTGGGTAGAATTTTTATTTAACAGTACTCGCGAAAGCTCAACTAATCATTTAAACAATTAAGTTACGCAC
>CAZRLL010000239.1:0-5261 GCA_964600735.1 uncultured archaeon | reverse complement strand
AATAAATGCAGCCGCCTTTACTCTTTGGTTAAAATCTTCTTGTGATTCAATATTACTTACGTTCACTTCACATAAATTGCAAAATTGAAACGGTCTTAATGCTATTTCACAGCAAGGGTTCGTTCCCCAATCCTTATCATTATTTAAGTATATTCCTGGTTCTCCTGTTCCTGATAATTCAACTCTTTTCCATAAATCCATAAAGAATTCTTTAGTTATCTTATGGCGCATTAAACATGCCGAGTTATTAGCTCTCTGTCTTTGGTTATTCAATTCCCAGAAATCACCAGCTTTACATTCTATCATTGACTTATCGTCAGCAGAAAATAGTGAAATTAATGCAGCCCTGCGAATTCCTCCAGCCAAAACAGCATCTGCGATATAACAAATAATATCGTGAGTTTCTAAAGTTGTTAATTTTTCTCCATCCTCTTTATCATTTAAAAGCCCGATTATTTTTAATATACATTCCTTAAGAGGTTGGGGCCCTGGGGCTTTACCTCCTGAAGTAATTAGCGGTGCACCTTTGTCTCTGATATCTGAGTAGTCAAATTTAATTCGAGAACCTTTGCCATTCATATATGACTTCATAAGAACTTTGATAGCATCTGCCCAACCTTCTATTGAATCACTTATCAAAAATCTTTTTCTTCGGTTCTGATAAGGCTTATTAATTGGGGATAATTTTTCTACGTGGTGTTTCTGAACTGAGTAACCTACACCAGTTCCACCTAACAACAAAAACATTGTCTCGGAAAAAGCTGACACATCATCTATAGGAAGATACGCACAATTGTAAACTCTATTTGGAGATATTTCAATAGGCTTGCCTCCAAACTGTAAACTTCTCATTGATGGTAAAACTTTCTTATCATAAACAAAAGCATAAGCATTTTCAATCTCATCTTTTAAGTCCGGATATCGTTTAAGATGCATACTCTTGTTTCGAGTTACAAGTTCTTTCCAAGTCTCTCTTCTATTTAAACTAGGAAGGAACTTAGCATACTTCATATATACAGTGATGTCCGATAAGATGTGATTTGATAATTCCATTTGTAAGTATTTTTTTTATGGCTGAGAGCCGGAGAGACGGCAAGAGTAAATGGTGGCCGTCTGTTTATTTATTAGGATGTGATGTGAAAGTCTTTTAAGTTGCCTCTTGTTTTTCCATCTCATATGCCTTTTGTTGGAGCTCAAAAGATTTTCTTTTATACTCCTTTCTCTGTGAGTACAAATCGGTTAAGATTTCTTTTAGGATAGAGTCCTCCTTATCATAAACGGCCCCAGTGACAGCAACAATTTTATCTTTACCCTTTTCATTATCTTTAAGATCTGGCTTAACCTTCTTAACAAAACTTTCAGGTGAAACATTCATTTGCCGCATGATTGATGGGTATAGTGAAGCAAAATCAAAACAAGCTACAGCTTTATGCATTCCTACTTTAGGCTCTTTAACAAAGGCACCTTGGAATTGTTCTCTTTTACTATGTCCTGCTCTAGGATCTTTAGCCATAACCTTACCGTGTTCTAAAAACTTACGGCATAGTAAAGCTTCTGTAATTGCTACTGGAGAACTTGCTTTAAAAATACTTATCTTACTCATATGAGCTATAGTAAGTGCGATATGCATTGTCTTAATCTTTTCGTGAATCAGAAATACCAAAGCCGTATCTACTGCATTGTAAAAAAGATACTTAGGATATTCCTTTTCATATAAGTCTTGTAATGTTCCGTCATATTTTATTTTCTTAATGCCTACTACTGCATCACCTACTGTGTCCAATTTAAAGTCCTCTTTAACATCTACTGTCCTATCCCACTTTGCATATATGTCTAAGTAATCCATTACACCAACGTGACAAGGAAAATCATCTCTTCCAAATTGCCTTGCTATGGGAGAAGATATAGTTGCATTAAGACCTAATTTCTTTGCTCTATTAACCATGTACTGCCAATCAAATTTTACAAAATTCCACCCGGTCATCATAGGAAATTTTGAAACGAAACTTTTAAAGAATGTATAAAGCATATCATACTCACTCTTAAACACTTTAAATAAAAATGAGAATTCATGATCAACATCTTTGAAGTGTTCGTCTATTTGATCTTGTATCTTTGACTGTTGTTCTTTTGAAACATCCTTCGTTGCTAAAATGATACACTGCTTTGTGGGGGTAACAATACAGATCGTTGTTATTTTATTCTCTGCCTTTGAAGGTTCTGGGAATGAGTCCGTCACTTCAACCTCAATGTCTACGAAATAAACTTTTGGGAAGTGATATCCAAAAATCGTGTTCCTATCCGACTCTGGTACATTATTGTGAATGAACTCCATGACACGGAACTTATTCAAAAACTTAGACCTACACTTCTTTACTGGCCTACCATCCCAGTTTTTTATTATTTTGTCCTGTTTAGTATCTCTAGGATCACAAACTTCCCAATTGAACATTTCGTGTCCGGGTATATCATAGGTCTTAAACCTAGTATCTCCATTCAAATTATAATAAGAAATGTAAAGTGTCCTATCTTCTTGGGTTACATCTAATAACATATATTAATATCCTCTTCTTTGCCTATCCCAGTTCTCTTCATTCTTACTAAGATAGTAGTTGTAAAATTCTTTTGGTGTTACTCCTATTGCTAAACCTGCATTAAATACAAAGTGCATAACATCTATCCACTCCATCTTAAGTTCTTTTAAATCTCCAGGACTTAAATCTTTTAAAGACTTTCCTCTTACAGATTCATGCATTCCCTTCCAAGGTTTCCATGCAGCATTTCCTACACCGTCATCTATGCCACCTACTGCATCCATCATTTCGTGGAGTTCGTCCACGATTGCATGTTCGGTCACCATTAAAAAGTCTACAACATCTCCGATGTTAAAATCTTTAAAGTGTTTCCTACCTTGTTTATCGAAGTACATTTTCTGAGTCTTAGCTTGAAGATCATATAAATCAGCTAAAGATGAGTGGTCTGGATAATCACCTTCAGTGTAGTAATCTTTTACTTTAAGATCCTTGCACTGATTGTCAATGTTTGCCATATAAAGTGTTTATTTTTATATAAGCAAAAAGGAGTGTTGTTTAAAAGAAAGAAAAATTAATTAGGAGGGAACGTCTGTGCTCCTATCAGTTTCTGTCATTCCTACTGAGGTTATGATTCCTTGAGAGTTATATTGATTAGGAATAGTCCATGTGGCACCACCAAAAGTAGCATCTTCTCCCATTCTCCACCATGCTACACCATTAGAAACAGCAGAATGATAATTTAAGTCTCCTGGCTTTCCGCCATTGTAAATTTCATCGACTTCCGCTTGGGTAAATGCATTACTAAAAATAGAAGCTTCATTTATGTAACCGTTGAATTCTTTATTAGGAGTATCGGTAGCAGCTCCTATTAATAAAGGTTCTCCTGCACTATGAGGACGGATAGTTTGTCCAGCTCCCGCACTAGCCGCAGGTCCCGGTGTTGCATTAAGATAAAGGAGCAAATCTCCAGTAACACTATCATAGGTTATTAGAACATGCTGCCATGTATTGAGGATCAGATTAACTGATGCGTTAATTTTTACATCACCACCGCCCCCTTCTGTTCCAATCCAAGCTCTCCACTTTCCACCAGCTAATGAAGAGTGTACTATACCATAACCCCTAGCATCAGTTGAAGTTAAATAGTCTACTATGCCATCATTATTACCCACAAGGACGGTTGGTTTAACCCAAGCTGAAACAGTGACAGAATTAGTAAGATCAAAGATGATTGGAGCTGGATCTGATGTTGTGTGCATACTAGCATCATCACCATCAAAAAACATGGAATAAGTATCTTCCCAAGGTTGGGGCCCAGGTTCAATTGGTGCTATTCCTCCACCGCTACTTACGGCTCCTCCGTAACTTGCTTCAACACCTAAGATGGGTGGTGAGTCAAATCTTTGGAATTTCTGTTTCCTAGCTTCTAAGACCTTTCCTCTAGCCTCAATGCTCTCTTTGACCAACTTTTGCATTAATTCTTCTCGGTTCATATTCGTTAGTTAATTTTATTATTTATTCTTTATGTTAAACGGAATACTAAGCAACACTGGGCTTCGGCTGTAGTAACTGGTCCTAGCACACCATCCTCAAATCCAACAACGGCTACATTATCTCCAGCCGAAAAAGAAATCGGAGAGGCCGAGAGATCTGTTGTCTTTCCTACATAAGTCCCATCATCACCAGGTCCCCATGTTTGTAATCCCGTTCCCGGGAGTTGTGGACCACCTCCAGTCTTTGAGATCCAATTGCCCAGCACAAATTCTGCAGGAAGACCAGGTGTACATGTGCCTATGTCCATAATATATTCAGAACCTGTAGCACACTCAAAGGGGCCCATTGTAGTGTCTCCCAAATACTTACAAGTAAAAGTTATGAGCTCACAGTCAAAGGGCATTATCAGTGTCGGCATAATATCAGGACCAGAAGCATTAGATGTCCACTCCATAAAATCAAGGCCATAACCCCCAGGAACATTTTGGCTAAAGAGTTGATTAAAAAGTCCTGCGAATGATACTATCTGACCAGCATTTCTATCAACCCACTCCATGTCTCCCGCTGCTGTTTTAGCGGCTAATACCTGTCCAGTTAGTGGGGCTGTACCGGTATCAGCAAAGGGAATTATTACATCTCTCCCGGCTTCTAAAATTATATCTCTTGCAGATTCTAAATTTATATTCGTGGCATGAGTTAAAAGAGAAATATCAGCAGTCACAGAATCAATATTAACCTGCCCTTGGGCTTGAATATCTACATTTGAAGTAGTAGATTGAATTTCCACATCATTTACTGCATCAATAGTTAATAATTGACCTGCATCTATGTCAACATTTTGAGCACTATTAATAATTATATCATCAACAACGGTACTTAAATTAATATTATTCTCTGCTCCTATATTGGTATTGGCATTAGCAGTTAAATTTATATCTCCACTAGATAAAGAGATGATACCAAGTACGGCCGCTGTGGTTATGAAAACATTATCCTGTGCTTGTACATTAGCATTACCACCAGAAGCATTAATATCCACATCAGTTAAACCCCATAGATTTAGAACATTACCGGCTTCTATCCGGACATTGTTGACACCTGTACTTATTATTTCAATAAGTGTAGGCACTGTCCCTACACTCCCAGCTGTTAAAACATCCTGTAATGTTCCTGCACCACCGCCTCCAGTGGAATTAATAGTTATGTCATTCCCAGAAGGAACGAGTGTTATAT
>CAZRLL010000238.1:0-5278 GCA_964600735.1 uncultured archaeon | reverse complement strand
AAAATTTTTCAATTCCTCAATTTCATTTAACTAGTCCGATTTTCCAACCTTCCCAGTCTCTTGTTTCTCAAATTCCTGGGTCTGGATAGTACGGTCCGTCTCTTTACAATTGTTTTCGGAAATTCAGTTAAGAACAATAAAACGAATTGCAAAAGCAATCTAAAATTACCTTTGAAAAATTGATAGTATTGGTATAATTTTGAATTCAATATATATTACTAGTTCAGCACATTCTACAATAATCCTATCAGAGAATGGTGAGATAATCCATATATTTAAACAAGCAGAAAATGAATTTATTTCAACAGTAAAGGATCTTAGTAAAGAAAATTTAATTCTTTGCGATTCCAAGAAGATTAGTAAAAAATTGGCTAGTGCAGATATTAGAAATACAATTGACATTACCAATCCTGTACTGAGCGAATGGAGAATAAAACGATTTGAATTATTAATTGAAAATACTGGTGAAATTGATAATTATGAGAAATATTTGTATACAACCCGTGAATATTCCATTCAACAAGCCAGGACGATAATCAAATACACTGCAGGGAAACGGGATGAACTTGCTGCCCAGATTGTCCACACCATCGATGATGTTCAGAAATCCTATAATATGGCTGCAAATAGAATATCAGAGTTATACTCGCTTCATTTCCCGGAATTGGTCTCTACTGTTTCCAATCCAACAACCCTAGCAAAAATAATATCAAAGGAACCAATGAGAAAAAACATCTCTGAAAAAATGCTACAGGAAGCTGGATTACCAGATGACAAAATATCATATATTATCGATTCAATCGAGGATTCTCTAGGAGGGGAGCTTACGCCTACTGATTTGGAACCCATGCAGGTTTATGCGGAATCAATTATATCCTTGGATGATCAATTGAAGAAACTGGAAAATTGGATACTAACTGAAATGGATAAAATTGCACCAAATTTGACTGCTGTTGCTGGTGCCAATGTGGGAGCCCGATTGATTTCTGCCATGGGATCATTAAGGCAACTGGCAATGAAAGCAAGCAGCAAGATTCAAACAATTGGTGCTGAACGAGCATTATATGCCGCACTTCGTGGGAGAGGTAGTCCACCAAAACACGGGATAATATATCAGATACCAGAGGTTGGGAACTCCCCTTATTGGATTAGGGGGAAAATTTCGCGAAGTTATGCGGGTAAAATTGCTATCGCGGCTAGGTTAGACGAATTTGGGGGAGAATTTCTCGGTACTAAATTGAGAGAGGAATTAAGAGAATTAGAAAAGAAATTAAGAGAACAATTTCCAAATCCACCAGAGAAGAAAATTACTCCCAAATTGCATCCAGCAGTTAAAAGGAAGCGAAATCGAAAAAAAGGGGGGCAAAGATGAAATCTGTAAAATTGATGGATAGGGTTTTTACCGATTTTAATCAACCTGGATTTGAATTTTTAACCAAAAATCTCATTCCTGGAATATCGGTTTATGGTGAAAGATTGGTGCAGTATGAGAATGAAGAATATCGAGAATGGATGCATTCAAAGTCCAAACTTGCGTCTGGAATGCTAAGAGGTGTTCGGATCCCTGTACTCAAACCTGGTTGTCATGTATTATATCTTGGTGCATCTAGTGGAACAACAGTATCTCATATTAGTGATATTATAGGATTAGATGGTGTTGTATTTGCAGTGGAATTTGCCCCAAGACCAACCCGGGACCTATTGAATTTAGTCCACAGTAGAAAAAACATTATTCCAATATTAGCCGATGTGAGATATCCAGAAGAATATACCGATATAGTGCATGGAGTTGATTTTCTTTATGCGGATGTAGCTCAGCCAAATCAATCAGAATTATTTTTAAAGAACGCCCAAGGATTCTTAAAAAATAATGGATTGGGATACATTGCAATTAAGGCACGTAGTATATCACAAAAATTAAGTTCAGAGAATATTTTCAAAAATGAGGTAAAGTTTTTGGAAAGTAAGGGATTTGATACAATAAAAACAGCGAATATTTCAAAATACCATAAGGAACATCATGTTTATCTTGGTAGATGGAAAGGATACAATTGAATTAAAAATTTGAATAAAAATGATCATATATATTCTATGTATACTCTGAACTAAAAGTATTTATCATTTGAAACCATTTATTTATATGAAAACAACAGGAGAGTGAATATTGACCTATGAGTGACCGATTATCCAAAGCGATACAATACGAAATTGATAAAATTAACAATCACTTACCAAAAAAGGTGATCTCATTCAGACAGGTTAGCACTCTATCCGAACCTGGAGTTTTCACTCGGGATGGGCATTTCAATGTCTTTGATGAGAAGGAATTGGATCGAATAAGAGAGATAATACCCAAACAGTATTGGGGAAATGTAATTTTACCAATTATATTAACCAGACGTCGAGATCTTGGTAAAGGAGCGTATGCTGTTGGTGGTAGCAAGGTCAATGTCTATATTATCAAACAAGTATTGGAGGATCTTCCAGATTATGACATTTGGAGGTTAGACGCGGGAAATAACCATATTATTTACAAATACAACTTGAGAAAAATTCGCAAAGAATTCGGTAGTACTACAGTGGTTGCATTTGCTTAACCAAAATCATCCAATGAGGTTTGCTTGGGTCCAGTTACTTCCTGAAGTATATTAATACTAGTTTTCCAAGATTTTCTAGCAATCTTGGGCAGTGATCGATATTTTTTCACATATGCCCTGATAAATGGTTTTGCATCGGTTGGGTACCCACTTCCAAAAGAAGGCAAATCTGGCTCCTTCTGATCCATTTCATCCTGTAATTTTTTTATTATTTCATCTCTTTTCACTTTAGCTAATATGCTTGCAGCAGCTACTGCAATAAATATTGCATCCCCCTTATGCCTTGAATCAATTTTTCCTTTAATCATCGACTTAAATTGATCCCCAAATCGTTTTTCATCAACATCAGCTGCATCAAGTTGTAACACTGAAATCCTATCCTTGAATGGGTCTAATAATCTCTTAAAAGCAATGACTTCAATCTGATTTAGGTTAGTGCCTTTTCCCCTCATATCATCAATCTGTTCTGCAGATAATATGTATACCGAGTGGCCGAGCGAGATATCTTTAATTTTTCCCGCATATTCAACCCTAACTTTATGCGATAAGGTTTTAGAATCCTGAATACCAATTTCTTTTAGTTTTTCTCCCTGTTCTTTTGTTATCACAACAATACCAAACACAATCGGGCCAATTGCAGGACCTCTACCAGCCTCGTCCATACCTGCAATTATCTCATTAGTCAAACATTATCAAATATAGAATTAATATCCATATAGTTTTTGCTTGTTTTATTGTAGTTTATTATCATTTTCCACCAACTTTTTGATAGTTTCAACAACAATTTCTCCAGATGCATCACTTCTGAATGCCTGCTTTGTAAAGTGCGTATTAACACATCTATAACTCAATTTTTCCAGCTCTTCAGCGATTAATTTAAACTTTGGTTGCATCGTTTTTAATTTTCTACTGATCTCATCAACAGCAAAGTATCCTGGTAAACCAGAGGAATGAATTCCTTCATCTAGCATCTTCAATATTTTTTTTGTGGAGGGAAATTTAGATTTACTTGGATCTGCAATATCATTCTTTTCTTCTTCCTGAAGAATAATCCTTGCCTCCTTACACCAATTGCTATCAAAAATATCACCCACCCATAACGGTCCAGCCATTTTGATTTCACCGCAGCATTCAATCTTCTCATTTATTCGTCCTTGAATATATTTTATGTCAAAACAGTTTGTACAGGTATATGAGAAACCAATCTGATTAACCGATACATTTGCCTCACCCCGTCCTTTACGGACCTCAAAAAATACCTTGGTGTAGTGGTCTACAGATGCAGTAAAAATTGGTTTTATTCCTATTTCATGTCTGGCTGCTGATTTTGAGATACTAGCAATTAGTATCCGTGCAGCTGTTTCATGAGTGTGATAATTATTCAATGGAGTAGCTCCGTACTTACGTAGACATGCATTGGGATAAACTCCGCATAATGCAGTCATATCGGTTGCAGTAACACTTATCATCGCATTTAAGGTTAGGGTAGTCCATACAGAATCTATGAAGGGTGCGGGAGACCCAAACGGATCCAGGTCAATATAATGATATCTCATAAAGTTCTCAACAAGGTCAAATGCAAGAGCCCGCGCTTCTCTTTTGAATAGTGTTATCTTTTCTGTTAATTCTAGTTTTGATATATTATATGCTGCAATTTTGGTTGTAACCTCGTTAAAATCATTAATTACTATTTCACTAATTGATTGATCCGCCTCCGATCCCATTCTCATGGCACGAATTCCAATACCTGCCAATGGTTCAAATACTCGTATTGGTTTTCCTTTTCTTTTCGAATATACACGAGCGAATAATATTGATAGATCTCGATTTAATACCATTACTGGATTAAAAAATGCAGGAGAATCATAAATGCTTTCGGAGTCGGAAACTCGAAATTCAATTAAACCTTCAGTTACGATTTTATAGGGGATTGATGGCCAAGAATCAGAGTAATTCTGTTTCCCTTTCATTTCAACGATATTTGATCTACTCACTTTTAACGATAAATCCTTTACAAATAATATATTCTTCAGCAGACTTTTTTCTAGTTGCCGGGGGTCTCCAATGTTTTATTTTACGAAAACTTGGTTTTATTATACTCTCGAATTCATTTATAGTTGGTCCTCGAAATACTTTACTTATAAAATTCCCATTTTTTATAAGAATACTTGTTGCGATTTCATATGCAAGCGTAGCAAGGTGGATTTGTCTTTCCGAATCTAAATGCCAGTTACCACTGGTACTAGTAGCCAAATCACTCAAAACTGCATTTACTGGCTCTGTTGAATATTGCTTGAAATATTTTAAAAAAGAATTTGATAGCATATCATACTGAATAGTAATAATATTTTTTTCTGTAAAAGGTCTAATTGGATTAATATCAACAGAAATCACCTTTCCTTTTTTACCAACAATTTTTGATGCAATTTGGGTCCAACTTCCGGGAGCTGCACCTAGATCAATAACAATATTATTTCTTGACATTATATGAAATTTTTTCTGTATCTGTTGTAGTTTGTATGCAGACCTCGCTCGATAGCCTTCTAGTTTTGCTTTTTTATAATAATGATCCTGTTTATTATATGCCACTAAATTCGACTCGTTCGTAAATTTGCCGTAATTTTTTGTTTGAAAAGGGAATTGGAACTGCTCAAAATATCTTCTAAAAAAATTAATAATTT
>CAZRLL010000237.1:0-5294 GCA_964600735.1 uncultured archaeon | reverse complement strand
TTATTAATTAATTTCTCCTGTTATTTTTTTTAACTATTTTATCCATCATTGGAAATTTAAGATCAAATATTGTTAAATGAGCGATAATGCAACTAATCATCATTCAAATGATAAATTAATTTGTGATAATTTGGAATATTAAACTTGTTATTATATCAGATATTATATTTAGATTTAATAATGAATTAAATCGCTTAATATTCTTCTTTAGTGCTCCATTATACAGGTAAGTGACTAAACCTATATGAGTAAACATCTATAAATTGGATTAGGTAATAGCAGTTTTGTCAAGAGTAATAACACATCTTCTCAAAGATATAGCTTCGCTCACTCGTTTTCATCCAGATACTAGTAGCAGATTATGTTTTCTTTTAGGGGCTCGAGAGGCAATACAACTAATGTTGTCTGTTAAAGAAGCACCAAATTATATGTTTATAACCCTAAATGTCCCCCCAAAGGAAAAAAGCTATGATCAGGTAACCAAGAAAGTTTCTAAGGATTTACTAAAGCAGGGATATGAATTCGAGGTTTTTGAGGATCTAGGAAATGTAATTATGGTGACAATTCGAGATCGCAAGAAGATGGCCATAGATCCTAATAATCCAGAAGAATTAAGTAATAAGTATATTTTGGATCAAATCAAGCACAAAGGATATCCACAGGTAATTCTAAGACGACAAGCCTCAATAGATGCATCAATGGGTGCTAACATCGTGAGTGGTGATATTTCAGGTATACCACCCCTATCACCAGGTGATGAGGTAGTGTTAATGGATATGTATTATGAGATCGTTGGTCATGGTGTAGCTGATATGAGTTCAGAAGAAATCAAAAGATCTCCAGGCAGGATTGCAGTAAGAACACTGGAAGGGAGGTATGATGTACCAAAATTCCATGATAATAAGTATTATAGGAATGGTTTATTCTCTGTTACTACTTTACCTCGTCTCCTTGGTGCAAATGTTTTAGAATTTAATGATGAACCAGCACTAATACTTATGATTTGCCAAGATAATGGAGAAATGGCAGTAGAACTGTTAAATCGATCAGCGGTATCATCCAAAATTTTCTTAATTACTCGAAATGAAAATCATAGAAAAGCAATAAATTCGACATTAGAAAGGCTTTCGATATCCGAAGACAGAATATTGATATTACAAAATACCCTGGATCGCTTTACCAAGAGTCGTCCCAGAGAAAGATTCACACATTTTTACGTGGAAATGGCGTCAACTGAAACAGGGAAACGCCCCAATCCCTATTTTGATCTGGAGGAAAAAAGTATTATTTCGAATGCCCGATCACAATTTTCTGCGCTTAGAGGGATCGCATTGGTCGGAGCAAGTAGTGCGCAAATTGCATACATTACTCATTCAATTGATCCTACGGAAAATGAAGAGGTAATAGTTCAGGCATTTAGACAAGGGAATTTTAAAGCTGTTGAATTTACGAAAAAACAGAGAGATAAATATCCATTAAGGATAAATGCATTACCTGAAATTCCCACAGTTACTCAAACTGGCTCTATCGATCTCGAAAGGATGAAAGAAGAGGGGAAACATGCCAAATCCTGGTTACGCATTGATCCAAGAATACATAATTGTGATGGTGGATTCGTTGCTAAATTAATATTGGAATCATAAATCAATTGTAAGTTAGAACCTTGAAATGATGTTTTCAAAAGGAATTAATTCAATTTAAGTAGGACAGTAACATTATTGATTTTATACCTAAAAATATCGCGAACATATGTACTTAAAAAAGGTCGATAGTAAAGATTATGAGCACACTATTCAGAAGACCTTGAAAACAATAGTTTCAAATGAGGAACTAGAGGACATCAAAGAAGGTATAAATTTAGAATTAGAAGAAGGGAGCTATTTATACTCAATAAGGGATGAAAAAACCATTATTGGATTTATTGTAATTACACCATTATTAAATGAAGAATTAGAAAATCGAAAAGTGGATATTTTAAGTGTAGATGAAATTTATATTCAAAGTGGGAAACACGGTGTTGTTGTGGCAGAAACACTAGCGCGAGGAGTTCTTGAACTGCGTAATGTTTATGAAATTAAACAAGTCGATATTATTATATCACAATCTGAATCTTGGATAGGGGATGTTCTTCAAGACAATGGATTTATTTGTGTTGAAATAAAATTAGAAAAAATCCTGCCTACACCAAACAATCTTGCAGATGTATTGGAATTAATCAGAGATTGCACACCTATTGATAGGATCGTCCAAGTTTTACTAGAAAAGGAAGAAGAATTTAGAGCAGAGATTCTAGAAGATATTGAAGAAATTGAAGAATTACTGGTAGAAGGATGGATCCCAGTAATTGTTATTGTAACTTATGAACCTGAGAGTTTGAAAGTTCAGGATATTGTAGACAAATCCAATCAAATAATTAAATGGGATGATTATAGCCTAGTTTATCGAAGTGAAGAATAATAAGTGGTGGATATATATGTCTGAATTCAAACATTGGGCAAGAATAATTGCCACTCGATCAATTGATAAATTTGGGCTTGAACAGGTTGTTTGCGCTGGTTGGAGTCCGAGTGGAATATACCATATCGGTAATTCCAAAGAAGCAGTAACCTGTAATGCAATCCACCTGGAATTATTAAAATTGGGAGCAAACAGCAAAAATATTTTCGTAATTGATGACTATGATCCCCTAGATAAGATTCCTTTTGATTTAAAAAAATACTCAAAACAGCTCAGGGGATATCTGGGACATCCACTTGTCAATATTCCAGATTTTACTGAAAGTTCAAAAAATTATGCGGAATATTTTGCTCA
Source organism: uncultured archaeon (assembly GCA_964600735.1). Taxonomy (GTDB): domain Archaea; phylum Asgardarchaeota; class Heimdallarchaeia; order Heimdallarchaeales; family Kariarchaeaceae; genus LC-2. Next base: position 2,483 of record CAZRLL010000237.1, on the reverse strand, counting down.
AGGTCCAAAACAGGCACTTAGTGACTGGGGATTTGATGTCGAATTCGTCAAAGCATCTGATCTTTATTATACTGGAAAATATGACGAATATTTGGATTTGTTCATCGAGGAGGAAGAAAAACTTCAATCATTAATGGAACGAATTTCTGGTTCAAAACTACCATCAATTATTTCCATAATTTGTGAGAATTGTGGTAATGGAAAAACTGCAAAGTGGATCAACACTACTGAAGATCGAGGTATTAATTATGTGTGTAAATCAGATAAACAGTATAAAGGGTGTGGTCATGAAGGAAAAATATTGATTAAAAATCACCATTGGAAACTAAAATGGAGATTAGACTGGCCAGCAAGGCAATCATTTCTCTGTGTTACAGTCGAACCTTCTGGTAAGGATCACTCAGTTGCAGGAGGATCCATTGATACAGCCTTAGCAATCCATTCAGAAATATTCAGGAAAAAAAAACCCCTACTTGAAAGATTTGGATTTATCACTTTTAAGGGTAAAAAACTATCAGGCAGTAAAGGTGGTGCTCCACCAGCTAAGATAATCAATGATATTATGCCTCCTTCTGCCTATCTATTTCTTATTTACAGAAATGATTTATTGAAAGATATTAATTTCAACCCAGAAACGATGGAATATCCAACACTGATGGATGAATACGATGTAGCAAGAAGGATGTTATTAGGTATGAAAATCGAGGGTCGGGAAAAAGAAATTGCTAAGCTTTCCACCGCCGCACGATTAGCACTTTCAGATGATGAGGTCGGAATCAATCCTGCTATTGTACGTTATGCTGAACTTGCATTGTTGCACCAGACCAGTTTGTTGAATAATGAGCAAACAATTAGTAAATTGAGGATGATGGGTAAATTTCCCGATACGAAATCAGAGAGTGAAATAAGGAATAGACTGCCAAGATTGGAGAAATGGTTGAGTGAGATGGCACCAGAAGTTATAAAATTTAAATTGCTTGACACTAATCCAGTGGATATTCATGAATTTTGGTCACCTGAAATTGTTCAAGTGTGGAAAATAGCGCTTGATCAATTAAACCCTCAAACAACTAGTGATGAATTTACATCTAATATTCGAGATATTGCCAAAGAATACAATCTGTCGCCCAAGGAATTCTATCCCCCATTTTATAAAATGTTAACTGGGAATAACAAAGGTCCAAATGCAGCCAATTTAGTGATTGCATTGGGCAGAGAAACTCTTTCACAAAGAATTGATGAAATATCAAGAAATTATAATTAATACGCAAAATAAAAATGATGAATATAAAATTTCTATTAATTAATAATCGTCCAAAGGACTTTTGTTTATTTAGAAAAACACCGGATTTAGTTAAATGACATCATTATCATTAATTGGAGTAGAGATTACTTTATCTTTATTAGCCATATACGCTGTTTACATAATAATTACTAAGATCATTTTATCCCACGGATCCCTAAAAGATACAGAGAGTATCCACAGAGCCTTAATTTTAGCAGGTGGAGTATTAATTGGTTTAGGTATAGGGGGACAAGATCGTAAATTGGGAGAATCTGGTTTTTTTGAACCAGGTACCTATTTAGGATTATTACTCACATTTGCTGGTATTGTGCTTATCTCATTGGCAATTCTTTATTTAAAATCTTCAATTTGGACACCTCTTGAAGATATTAGTGAATATTCTGCAGAATTTGGTAAAAGTTTTATTGCAACTAGATTACCTATTACAGGGGGATTGGAATTGCAAAGATTTTCAGAGAGATTTAACGAAAATATCCTAATATTAGCCAATAAGGTAGCTACGTTTCAAATTCAAATTGAATATTTAGAAAATGAAGTAAAGCAAACAGTAGTTGCTGGAAATAACGTGTCAAATCAATCCCGTCTTTTGGCAGATTATGTGACCAGCTATTCTGATTTATCAGATAAACAAAAGCCAATTCTTGTTGAAATTGACAACCAATTAAGTGAATTCGTGTCATGGTATTCAGAGACACAATTGGCTCTTTCCGAGCAGTTAATTGAATTGAGATCGGTATCAGAATTTGGTAACTTACTTGCTGTAAATGCTGCTGTCGAAGCTGCAAACATTGAAGAGAAAAATCCGGGATTTGAAACAATAGCCTCCAAACTTCACGATCTAGCCAGATCACTAGAAGATAGACAACAGGGTCTTAGAGTATTAATAGAAGATATAAGTATTAAAAACAGGGATTTAAATCGTAAAATTTCTGATAGAATCAGAAATTCACTTGATATATCAGAAGATATTGGTCAAATTGCAACACAAGTTGGACAACACATGATGAAACTAAAAAATGACGAGGAGGGTTTATCGGTCAGATCCAATAAATTATTGAGCGTTATATCTGAAGTCAATCAAAATATTCCAAAATCATATTGAATGCACTTTTTAATTTATTAAAATTAATCATAATTTACATTAAAGCCACTTGGTAAAATTAAATTCAGATATTGT
>CAZRLL010000236.1:0-5453 GCA_964600735.1 uncultured archaeon | reverse complement strand
TAGTACCATGGAGAATCGGATTGATATTTTAATGATAAAGGAAGGATTTCTTAACTCAATGATTTAAATATTGTCAAATTTAACTTAATGATTTACCGCAATTCCCACAAAATGTAAACTCTTTAGGAATACCTTTCACCCCACAAGAGTTACAAGTATGGAAATTAGGACCCCATAGCAATTCTGAGGATCCACCATCCCTTGCTTTCTGTCTAATCAGCTTATAATTTGGTGGTCTTTTTTCTACAAAAGCAGTCATTCCTTCATAGGGTTCCCAAGATGTATAATGCAGAGATAACCATTCCTTGGCATGGTTGATGGTTTGTGACCATGCAAAATTCTTCCAGAAATTTACTTGTTCCTTGGTATACCGCGCACATTCAGGGAATTTATCCACTAACTTCTTGGCCATGGTTGCCACTGCATCATCTAATTGAGCATAAGGGACGACTTCATTGACTAATCCCCATTCTAATGCCTTATCTGCAAGGATTGGTTCATTTAGAAACAAAATCTCACGTGCCCTGCGATCACCCACCATAATAGGTAACCATTGCGTAGCCCCTCCAGCAGCAACAGAACCCACTCTTGTTCCCACCTGCCGTATAGTGGCATGATCCGCTGCAATGGCTAGATCGCAGGCCATATTCCACTCGTTTCCTCCACCAGCAACAATTCCATTAATTCTGGCAATGGTTGGTTTTCCGATATTTCTCAGTCGATCATGGGCTTCGATAAACAGTGCCATCCATTTCCAGTAATCCCTTGGTTTCTGTATGAATATAGATGAATATTCCTTGACATCGCCACCAGTTGAAAAAGCTTTATCCCCGGCACCTGTAAGAACGACTACTGCGATACCATCATCCCAAGATGCGTCTAAAAAAGCCTGTGATAACTCTCTTAGAGTTTCTGTTGAATAAGCATTATATACGTGTGGTCGGTTGACTGTGATTCGAGCAGTCCAAGTATCGTAATTTTTCTCAAAAATGATTTCCTTGAAATCATATTCCTCCGCAGGCTTTGGTTTGAATTTTTCCTGAAATTTGTATTCGGTCATTGAATTCTCTCGAATTAGAATTTGTACATGTTGTTTTATTTTTTATTTATCTACACCTCTTAATAGCTTTGATGAAATTTATTTTTGATCAGTTTTTCAATTATCTTCATCGATTTCTCTAGAAAATCCATGGTAATAATTTACTAGTTTTTTCTGAATAAATTCGGTATTGATCGCCATATTCTGCTAATAGTATTTCTTCTTCCACCTTAATTCTTAAAACCATTGTATATATCACAATCGGGATATTTGATCCTATCAACCAATTTGAAGAGATTAACCATACTGCTATTGCTAACCCACAAATATAGAATAAAATGGATGTCTAATATACCTATAAGGCCCTGAATTGACAAGATGCCGTTTTTCGTCTATAGTAGAAATATTTAATCCTAGAGTCTGTAGTACCCAAATTAGTCCTAGGATTAACATTATAAAGCCGACAATACCTGCCACCGTACTATAGAACTTAGAAATATCTAGATTCAATTCCATCATTCCATGAATTTCACTAGAATTGTCTAGGTTTGTATAATTTTGTTCAATTTATTGTAAACTGTTCATAACCCTAATTAATTCCTGTATATTTATCTTAAAAAAATCTAACCATTTCGAAAAGATATAAACTAGTGGTAGTAATATTAATCCACAGCCGGTTATGGCTGCAGTAAATTAATCTTTAAAGAATATTTATTGCCTTCTTTATCGGTTTTCACATATTTCCCGGTCAATTTTATTTTTACAATAATAAATATACTCCCAAGTATGAACAGAGAATATTTGTAGATAAGTTCATCCATTTTTACCAGTTACAGCTAACCATCAATTTAAATCTAAAAAAGGTTTGACATTTTAAGTAAAATATTGGTTAATTGTTATCCAATAATTTTTTCATTTCAAGTTCTACAAAATCAGTAGAAGTCAATTCGTTTAATATTATGATGGATTAATCTGACAAATGACTGGAAATTGTTTATCCATTCATGTGATAATCTATTACTATCAAGACTAAGGTATTCAAGTCCCTGCAATTTTTGCAAGATAATTTTTGGAAAATCTAGAAGTTTATTATTCCCCAGATCAAGATTTATCATTTGACGAAGATTGACAATATCTTCTGGTACTTGAGTTAACTCGTTCCCTCTCAACCCAAGATGTGTCAAACTACGCGGTAAGTATATATCTTCATGAAATCGAGATAATTTATTTTTATTTAAATTTAGGAATAACAATTTTTTCAACTTATGAATGTCATCAGGTAACTTCTCAATCTCATTCTGTTCAATATTTAGATAATCTAAATTGGGCAATAATCCAATATCATCTGGTAATTGAGTAATTGAATTATTTGATAAAAATAATGTCCGTAATTTCTTCAGATTGCTAATACCATCTGGAATAATCGTAATCTTATTCCTTGAAATGTGTAATTTTTCTAATTGTGTCATCTCATAAATGCTATCTGGAATAGAAGTTAATTTGTTTCCCGAAAGATATAATTCATTAATCTCGTTTAATCTACTAATATCATCAGTAAGGTGTTCTAAATTATTATTCGTAACCCATAATGAGTTTAAATTATTCAAATCAAATAAATCCGCGGGAAGGTAAGTAAGCAAATTATCATCTAAATTTATGTGTTTTAGATCTTCAAGTTTCCTGATTTCCAGAGGGAGATCGTCAATATTATTATTATTCAATTGTAAATATTTTAGATTTCTTAAATTTCCAATGTCTTCAGTCAAGCTGGTAATATTATTATAACTAAGATTAAGGTTGGTTAGATTTTCCAAAGTGTGAAGATCCTCGGGAATTGTTTCTAGGTCCCGATTTGATAAATCCAATGTGGTAATGCGGTTAAAATTTTCATATTTTTCAAAATCAAATTTCATAATTTTATAACCTCCAGTGTACCAATATTTTCATTTTTTTGATTGTTGTCAAATTCAGCTAAAAATTCAATACAGATAACCCTTTCTACTTAAAAATCATTAATTATCCAAGCTGAACTGGAATTCAGCATTAATTGATGAAATTAAAGGTGTTTTATTCTATACTCTTTTTTATTTCCTACTATTAACTGACTCAAACCCATCAAAAGCTTAAAAAAAATGGGGGATAAATATTATCCTGGTAGTAAAATTAAGGTTTATTATGATCCCAATAATCCCAGTAATGCTGCAATTGACAATGGTTTGAAATTTGGAATGAAAAATATTTGAATTGTGAACCATGATTTCAGTATTTTTTATTTAATCATCTAATTCGTAAATGTTGTTGGTTTTTTGCTTTCTAAAGAATTTAGATAAAGAAAAATCACTAATAATACTATTCCTGAAAATATTGTTATAAAATTATTAGTTTGGCCTCTTTGACTAGGACCTGATTGACTAATTGTCCAAGTAAAACTGACAGATCCACCAGAACTAGGCCAAAATGCTACGTAATACTTATCTGATTTTTCTGCTGTAAATGTAAATGATTTTGAACTAGTTATATCTCGTATCCATTTTAGATGATAGGTTGCATCACCAACTTTAAAATTTTGATACTCCTCATCGGTTAAAACGGAAATATCAAGAGTTCCACTAGTTACTTCAACTTCTACCTTAATTGAATCCCCATCATCTAATGTAAATGGTGTTGCGAGTTTTTCACCGGAATTCAGTGTCCTTGTTCCAGTTATTGCATCTACGGGTAAAACAAAAATATAACATATTAAAATGCTAATAATTAAATAGGTATGTTTATTCATCATATTCAATAACTCCATTTAACCTTCAGTTAAAACTTTCCCTCCACACTTATTGCAAAATTGACTTCCCGTTTGATTAGGATGACCACATTTAGAACAATAAACAATATTTGGATCAATACCTGAAGAAATATCCTGAGTTATAGGTTTGCTATCAGTAATTATAGCCTCCTGACCAGTGATTATGGTTTTTGTAACCGGGGCTACGGTTGGTTGCTCTTCTTTGGATAGATCTAATGCTCTATGATATTTATTGAAATTCCCTTCTACTTTTTTCTTTATCATAAAATATAGAATAATAGTCGCTAGCCAAAATACAAAACCAATGCCAAAGTATACGAAATTTAAAATAAAACCAAATATAAAAGTCATCCAAAACGGAAATATCAATGTAAAATCCATTGCCTTAGTTCTTTTTGTATCAAATAGCATTCCTTTTGTTCCTTTATCATATCCAAGACGGCGCGCCTCTTCCACAAAACAAGTTGGACAGAAGAAACCATAATCTCTTTGCGTAACTCGATCTATACTTGAATATGAAGTTACTCTTGTTCTCATAACCTCTTCAAAAGTACATATGCTACAAATATCTTTACTACATTCAGTACACTTACGATTTGCTTGTCTTGTATGATGTAAACTACAATTTACCATCTTTTCGAAACCGTATTTCGTATTATTTGTAGTTTTTTTAGATAAAATGGCTGTATTATTATTTTTAAATTTTTATTAAATAATTTTTTATTCCAAACTTTCCTTCTCTTAAATTTGAGATCTGTTAAAGGTATAATATCATATATTAGAATAACTAGACATTTTGCTTCGATTCATTATTACACCTTTATTTTGGTTCAAATTTGTAAATACGTTTTATCGTTCAAAAACGTGTACTTTTTCTAATAGCGATCATTCCAAAGCATTGGGCATTGTATTGGCCGATAGTAATCAGATTCTGGATGTATAACGAAAGTAATTAGAGTCATTTTCTTCCAAAAGGCCACATTTTTAGAATATGAAATCACACAACTGAAATCCATTTCATTGTGATAGTTTATTACATGAAGGAAGAGATCTAAATAAACAAACAGGAATCAATATCCCCGTCATTTTACAGGATTCCCGCACTTTTGATCTTAGAAATCTTTCTAAATATAATTTCCCCGGATAATTTCTATTCCTTCCGCATTCTATTAAACGTTCCATTTTTAGTTTTCACATATTTATTTAGTACTTGTCTTAGTTTGTTAACTCTTTATAATGCTAGGAGAAATAACCTCACTATTAAGATTTTAAGTGCTGCATTTGTATTTTTCACGATTACGTTGATTTCCCTTATCTTAATTGGTTTTACGTATGATTTATTTTCAATTGATTTGCTTATCTTGATTTACATATTCTATGAATTTTTTGAAGTGAGAAAATGGATTAATACATATAATCAATTTTAGTAGGTTTCGTATGCTCTGAGTTACCGTGGTCTAAAGTGATGATGTATTTTATTTAAATCAGCCATTAGCTTTATATCATAAGAATTTTAATATCTTATCATGTTCGTAAGTATTGGAAAGGCATTATTGTATTACGGAGTGTCAGTAAGTACCATGAGACGTTGGGATAATGCATCTAAACTTAAATCAT
>CAZRLL010000235.1:0-5472 GCA_964600735.1 uncultured archaeon | reverse complement strand
TTTTGTAATCATCATCAACAAACAAAATTCCAGGTTTAGTTTGATCCAGTATTATCTAACTCCTAATCACAATAAATTAAACTATATTTTGCCAAATAATTATATATTAATAATGTAAATAAATCAATCGGTTAAAAAATAAGATTCAGAAATAATTCTAAAAATACGAATTGAGAGTACACATTAATAATTTATGTTAACCGGATTTTTGATTTATTTGTATTAATCATTTAACTCATTTCTAAAAAACCTTTAAAAACATTTCAATTATAAAGAAATTGTTTTTGACAAAAGAATGAGGTGTAGAAAATGAAATCAATATATTTTGTAATTATATTTATTTTATTGACGGGATACTCATCAAATATACTGACAATTAATTCTGAAATAAAAATGGATCTTAAACAAGAGATTACAATCAAACCAAATGTAAATCCCAAAAATGTTATCCTTATGATTGGTGATGGCATGGGATATGAGCAGGTTAAATTAGCCCGGTGGGTAGAGGTTGGAAAAACAGGCAATTTAACCATGGATACTTTTCCTCATAAATTTTCTAGTGATACCAACAACCTGGCAGGATTTCTCACTGATTCAGCAGCTGGGGCTACTGCAATCGCAACTGGTAGTCGGACATATAACTCGAAGATATCGCAATGCTGGGATGGATCAAATTTAAAAACAATTGTGGAAATTGCTCAAGAACTTGGATTATCAACCGGAATAGTTACTACAACTACGATCGTACATGCCACACCTGCAGCATTTGCTGCCCATGATTATACACGTTATAATGAAGAAAATATTGCTCTACAATTGATTAATAGTGGTGTGGACGTGTTTTTCGGTGGTGGAGAGGCTAGATTCTATGGCAAAGAAACTCTGATTGCAAATGCGGGATATTCAATTGTAACTACAAAATCTCAAATGGATAGTGCAACTGGAAAAGTATGGGGTTTTTTTGCTTCTGGACATCTGGAGTATGAACAAAACCGACTTTCATACGAGCCAAGTATTAAAGATATGACTGACAAGGCAATAGAATTATTATCAGCAAATCCTAATGGTTTTTTCCTGATGGTGGAAGGAGGGAAAATTGATTATGCTGGTCATGCACACAACCAAGTGAATGCAGCCTTAGAGACCATCGCATTTGATAAAGCAGTTAATTCAGCATATAATTTTGCAAAAAATGATAAAAATACCTTAGTTTTGGTAACTGCAGATCATGAAACAGGTGGTCTCTCTGTCGTAGGCGATACACTCAGTGGTCCTCTTCCAAGTACAGGAAATACAGAATCCGTAAATAAGACGGCAAGAATTAACCGTGCAAACCAAATAAATGTCGATTGGCATGCAGATTATCATACAGCAATAAATGTTCCACTGTTTGGTTATGGAAGTTTATCTAATGATTATATCAATGGTTCTCTTCTTAAAAATACAGATGTATTTAGAATGGTGAGATCTCATATCGATCTGACAAGCAGTAGCTCGGTTTCAAAATGCTTATCAACTGCACCATATTGGGAAAGTGATTTGATGAAAGGAGATCAGACACAATTCAAAATAGATGTGGGAATTAATAAGGATGAAACAGTATCATTTGGTGCAGCTATTGGTGGAGCATTCCAAACAATTTCTCTGGTTACAGATGATTTATAGACGTATGAAATTTTATCTGTTAATGATACATTCATTGATTGGCAATTAATTGTAGAAAACAATGAAATACAAAAATATAAAACAAATCCTCAAACAACTACAAAAAATAATGTAATTCCTATTCAAAATTATGGATATCCATTAAAAGATCCATATTATTATGGTACAGACCCATTTACCCCCAAACTACCCACACCAATTATAACAACTAATACCACTTTACTGGATATTTATTTTGCAAACCAAGGAATTTTTGCGTTTAGTTCAACCTCAGAGGAAATAATAATTACAGCATCTTACTACTCGTATGAAATAGATTATCCATACGAGGCTAAATATAATCGGAGTAACGGATTATTATTAAGTGCAGAATGGGCTGTTAATTCTCCTTCTGGCTCTCCAGTTGTGACTTTCGAGCCAAGAATAACAAGTACTGTAACAACAACTGATGCAAACAGCACCACTACATCATCTCAATCGGAAACATCATCCAGTCCAGAAACAACAAGCGAATCACCAATTGGTTTAAGCATAGTGTTTGGAGAACTATTATTTATTACAGTGATTTTGGTAAGAAAAAAGAAACTAAAATCAGCAATTAATAATTGAAAAATTAAATTTAGCTATTCTTTAATAATTGAGCCAGGACGTAATTTAAAATGCCACCATACCGATAATATTCGATCTCAACTGCAGTGTCAATCCGAGTAATAACTTTGAAATTAACCTCTGTACTATCCGATCTCTTCGCACAGACTTCTAATTTTTTAAGTGGGGTCAATCCTTCTGCAATACCAGTAATGCTATATAGTTCCGTACCGTTCAAGCCTAACTCTCTCCAACCTTGTCCTTCTTCGAATTGTAGTGGTAAAATACCCATTCCAATGAGATTACTCCTATGAATCCTCTCAATGCTTTTCACTAATACTGCCTTCATCCCAAGTAATGCGGGACCCTTAGCAGCCCAATCTCTGGATGATCCCTGTCCATATTGTTCTGATCCAATACCGATCACTGAAATGTTATGTTCTAAATATTTTCTGGACGCATCAAAGATGCTCATAACTTCATCATCAGGAATAAACTTACTCCACCAGCCATCCTTTCCTGGGACAATCTGATTTTTTACTCTTATATTGGCAAATGTTCCTCGCATCATAACCTCATGATTACCCCTTCTCGATCCGTAAGTATTGAAATCACTTTCTTTTACATTATTATCTAACAGGTATTTCGCAGCTGGGCTTTCTTTTGCTATTGCCCCTGCTGGACTTATATGATCAGTAGAAACTTTGTCATCTAACAACATTAATACTCTTGCATCCACAATATCTTTGAGTTCATGGGGATCCTTAGTAAATCGCTCGAAAAATGGAGGATGTCTTGCATATGTGGAATCCTCCCTCCAGTCAAATAATATCGTTTTAGGGGCATCAAGAGCTTGCCATTTAATATCACCATCAAATATTCTCGAATATTGATATGTAAACATATCTGGGTTCACTCCTCTTTCTACTGCTTCATTAATTTCTTCTTGGGTAGGCCATAAATCTTTCAGATAAATTGGATTACCATCCTTGCCCTCTGCAATCACATCTTCGAGTAGATTGATATCGGTTTTCCCTGCCAACGCATATGCAACAACCAAGATTGGGGAGGCAAGAAAATTACCCAAGGTCAACTGGTGAACTCTTCCCGGGAAATTTCGATTTCCACTGATTACAGATGTGACATATAGGTCTTCACTCTTGATTGCCTCTTCTATCTGCTCTTTTAATGGCCCACTATTGCCAATACAAGAGGTACATCCATATCCTACAGTGTGGAATCCAAGTTCTTCAAGATATTTATCAAGACCTAATTTTCTCATATAATCAGTGACCACAAGTGATCCTGGTGCAAAACTGGTTTTGACATAGGGTTTAATTTTCAATCCCAACTCTACAGCCCTTTTTGCAAGCAATCCTGCTCCTATCAAAACAAATGGATTAGAAGTATTTGTACAACTAGTAATTGCAGCAATCACAATATTACCATCTGTAAGTTTTACAGTTTCACCTTCTAATTCTATGGTTGATGTTCTTATTTCAGCTCCTTTGCTTCTCTGACTGATATGATTTTCTTGGTATTCGATTACACGTTCAAGTGCTTCTTCAAGAGATACCAGTTCATCAGGGTTGTGTGGTCCAGCAATTGAAGGTTTGACTTCACTCATATCTAATTCCAAAGTATCCGAAAATGTGGGAAATGGGCTATCTTTATTTAAAAATAGGTTCTGATTAATCAAATATTCTCGAACAAAACTGATATGATCCTCACTTCTTCCTGTAAGTCTCATATACTCTAACGTAACATCATCGACCGGGAAAAATCCCATGGTCGCCCCATATTCAGGTGCCATATTGGCAATTGTGGCTCGATCAGGTAATGAAAGGCTGAAAAGACCAGGTCCAAAAAATTCCACAAATTTACCCACCACTCCTTTTTTACGAAGCATCTTAACTACGGTGAGGACTAGATCAGTCGCGGTGGTTCCTTCTGGTAATTGTCCTGTTAACTTAAATCCAATTACCTCTGGAAGTAACATGTAATATGGTTGCCCCAGCATAACTGCTTCAGCTTCAATTCCACCGGCTCCCCAACCCATGACTCCAAGGCCATTTATCATTGTAGTGTGGGAATCAGTACCTATAACTGTATCAACTACTGCAGTTGGCTCTCCTCTAAATTCTCTGATGTCAACCACTTTGGCAAGATGTTCCAAATTGACTTGATGTACAATTCCAGAACCAGGAGGTACAACTCTAAAATTTTTAAAGGCTTTTTGAGCCCATTTAATTAGATTATATCTTTCGCTATTTCTTTGATATTCAAGATCAAGATTTATCGCAAGGGATTCTTTAGAACCATATGAATCCACCTGAACAGAATGATCAATAACAATGTCGGTGGGAATTAAAGGGTTAATCTTTTGAGCATCACCACCATGCTTCTTCATAGCATCACGCATGGCTGCTAGATCAACAATTAGTGGGACTCCTGTAAAATCTTGAAGTATTGCTCGAGATGGCATATAGGGAATGGCCAGTTTACCAGTATTCGCAGGCCAATTTGCAATAGTATTGATATCTTCAGTTGTTACTAGGAAATCATCAAAATTTCTCAAAGCATTTTCAAGTAAAATTCGTATAGAAAATGGTAGTTTATCGATATTTAAGTCAATTTCTGATAACAGATTTAACTGGTATACATTGATTTTTTTTCCCCCGTAAACAGCTAATTTTTTTGTTTTTTCTACGATCTCTTTACTTACAATAACCATGAAATCAGTATTTTTTTTATTTGATGATTGAGATTTAATTTTTTGTGTTCAAATCTATCAGTTAGCTTCTATTATTAATTTGAATAATATGAATTTTGAACTCAAAATGTATTTATTAAAAATCATTATATTATTTTTTTATCAAATTATTATCTCTGGAATCTATCTACAAGTTTTCTTAAAGCTATAATGGTGCATCGGCCGGGATTTACGCAAGCAGCCAGAACAGCTATTGTTTCGAACCCGGGTCACGTCCGCTCTGCGGACAATATGGCAGGGACTTATACAAAACTAGTTTTAATTACTAGTTCCAATATACTACCGCTATACTACCGATGCTGATTTCTTAAAATGGGATTTTCCCAATCTTATTTTTCACTTCTTATTTTATAACTTAATCGATTGAATGCAAATCTAAAGTCAATTCAAAGGATATGAAAAATAATTGTTTTCAACTTGAAATCATTAGGGCTGTGGAACTGTTA
>CAZRLL010000234.1:0-5477 GCA_964600735.1 uncultured archaeon | reverse complement strand
ATATAGATGATGATATTAAGGAAAAGGTATTTCCTCGTAATAATAAATCATATTGGCCAACATCCCCAGATCTAGTACTTGAACCAACGAGTAGGGGAACTAATCAAAGTGGAGAGATTCGTCCTTCAATATGGTTAAATAGTCAAATTATAGGTCGTTGGGAAATTGAGAAGAAAAAAAAGCAATATTCAGTCAGTATGAGTTTATTCAGAAATGTGGATCCAAGTATATCCACACAAATTAGGGATAAAAAAGATCAGTTAGAACATTTTATTAATAACAATTTATCACCAATATCATGATATCTATTGTAACTTGAACTGTTCATATTCGGAGGAAAACTATTTAGTGGTCACTTATTATTCGTTTAAAATAATAGACTCTAGCATCTGGATTGGATATTTGTACCAAATTTATCATTTCCCAACCGTCTTCGCCTAGTTGTGCTATTGTTGTATGTGGATCCTCAATTTCAACCAGCTTATGCTCTGTTGTATCAAAATATTTTAAGAATTTCTTTTTATTTTCAATGTTCGCTCTAATGGCACAATATTCCCATTTCTTCATATAATTCTAAATGATTCATACGTTAATATGAATATTTGTGTTTCAAAACTAGATAGTTAATAATTTGCAACAGTTCTATAGTTATTTTTTCGCATTTTTACTATCTTATTTATAGCAGATCATCAAATTAGATAATTATAATTTATTATTTGTCTCAGTATAATATCTATAATTAAAATAGGATAAGTATAATCAACCGAAATATTATCGATTCAAGATTATTCTACAAATCAAGATAAATAACCTTAGTCATAGTCCAATATTGTCAAATGACAAAATCTGTTGTGCAAGATCAATTAAAAACAACTTCAAATAGCTTAAATTTGAATATTTTTGTCCTTATTAAGCAAATACCCGTCCCTAAAGCAATGAAAACCACTAAGGAGGGATTGTTGGATCGGTCTGGAAAATCGATGATGAATCCACACTGTTCAAACGCCCTTGAGGAAGCCTTAGTACTTCGAGATTTGGTTGGTGGCAAAATCGCGGTCCTATCAATGGGACCTCCAAATGTGAATCAATCACTTATGGAAGCACTGAGAAAAGGAGCTGATAGGGCATATTTGTTATCAGATCGGAAATTGGCAGGATCTGATACTTGGTCGACTGCAGAAGCACTTGCAACAATGATTAGGTACATAACAAAAGAAAATAATGAAAAAATCGATGTATTGTTTGCTGGATTACAGACAATAGATGGAGATACAGCTCATGTAGGACCTCAGGTAGCAGCTCGTTTGAATTTAATCCAGGTGACCTATGTGGAAGATATTAAGGTAGTTGATGAAAATTACTTAGAAGTGAGGAGAATTCTTGAAGGGGGCTACCAACGATTAAAAGTTCCATTTCCCATGATGCTTTCCATCACCAATACCGCAAATACTCCCAGGGGACCTTCACTCAACTACTCAATCCGTGCACGTAATAAAGAAATTCATGTTTATAATATTGAAAAGATTGGCCTTCCCGAAAGCCAAGCTGGATTACCTGGAAGTCCAACTGTTGTATCCCGGGTAAAGAACGTAATAATTAACCGGGAGAAGGTGTTTTTGTTTTCAGAGGGAACTATGAAGGAACGAATCAATAATCTATTGGACCATCTTAACAAAGAAGGGTGATTACGTGAGTGATGCTGAAAAAGAGAAAAAGCAGATGGAACGGGATAAGAACATCCCTTATGTAGATTTAAGAAATGGGGCCAGAGGAATTGTAATTTGGGCACAAATGGATGGTGACAGTCTTGCAGATTCTGCCTTGGAGATTTTGGGTGAAGCCAGACGCGTTACTAAAAAATTGGATGAGGATTCTAGAAACGTAATCGCGGTAATTATTGGCAAAAATTCATCTAAACATGCCCAAACATTGATTCATCACGGAGCGGATAGAGTTTACGTTATTGAAGATGACAGGTTATTCGAGTACATGACCATTCCTTTCACCAAAGCTATGATAGCTGCTATTAAGGAGATCAATCCTGAGATTGCGATATATTCAGCTTCGACCTTGGGGAGAGATCTTGCCCCTCGGATTGCAGCTATATTAAATTTGGGACTCTCAGCAGACTGTACTGAGTTCGATGTCGGATATTATGCCAATAGAAGAAAAAACCAGAGATTTGCCAAAGTGTTCAAGATGATTCGTCCAAGTTTTGGGGAATCAAAGCTAGCCACAATTATTGGGCCCTGGAGTTATCCACAGTCAGCAACAGCTAGACCGGGTGTGTTTCCCGCACTTTCAGCGGATACCTCGAGAACCGGGGAGATTATAAATTTTGATCCCGGTTGGGAAAACAGTGATTTTGCAGTACAAATACTTGAGACTGTTAGAAGTGTCGCTTCACTGGAATTAAATAAGGCAGATATAATTATTTCTGGTGGATTTGGAGTAGGTAAGGAAGGATTTTCCATGCTATTAGAATTGGTTGAAGCATTAAGGAACAATGGTCAAAAGGCAGAGCTGGGATCATCGCGGGCTGCAGTTGATGCGGGATTTATCGAGTACAAACACCAGATCGGTCAGACAGGAAAAACAGTAAGACCGAGTATATATATAGCTGTTGGAATTTCTGGTGCAATTCAGCATATCGCGGGTATGAAGGACTCAAAAACAGTTATTGCGGTCAATTTTGATCCTACTGCAAAAATATTTGCTCATTCTAATTATGGTATAGTAGCTGACTATCGGGAGGTAATCCCGGAGATGATAGATAGAGTAAATGTAGGATATATGTTTCCGATTGACTAAATTTTTGATATACTTAGTAAAGCATAATTATGTTTGAATTAGTTATCATACCATGGGAATAAGCCCAAAGCATTATTTTATTAGCTTGGAACCTGATCTTTCAAATTTTACGTTTAATGGTAATTGCAAAATTATTATTGAAACTGATGATCCTGAGGCTGAAGTTATATTGAATGCAATGGATCTTGAAATTAAAAAATGTATGGTAAATTTGAATGGTAAATATCAACCAACAAATTATGAATTATCTCTTGAAAAAGAAGAAATGAGAATATTTTTACCAGAGAATAATGCTATGGAATTCGAGATTAAAATTAAGTTTGTCGGGAAAATTAATGATAAACTAGCTGGATTTTACCGTAGTAAATTTTCAGTTGATGGGGTGGATAAATATGCTGGAGTTACTCAATTTCAAGAAACTGATGCCAGAAGGGCTTTTCCCTGTTTTGATAATCCCAAAGATAAGGCGACATTCTCCATCGAAATGATTGTTGAAAGCGATCATTTTGTCATTTCCAATTCGCAAATCCTTAGTGAAGTTAATATGGAAAATGGTAAGAAAAAAGTCATATTTAATCAAACACCGAAAATGTCCACGTACCTAGTATTTTTTGCAGTGGGAGAGTTTGAATTAATTGCAACTAAAATGGATGATATTGACATACGCCTCATCACTTCACCTGGAAATACGAAATACGGGGAATTGGGGCTTGATTTTGGTGCTAAGAGTTTAAAATACTGTATTGATTATTATGATTTTGAGTATCCCAAAGAATTTGGCAAAATGGATCTGATTGGCACACCATCGTTTGCACATGGTGCGATGGAAAATTGGGGAGCCATCCTATTTCGTGAAAATCTGTTATTATATTATCATGGAATTACTTCTAAAATGCAGGAAAACCGGATTCTGGAGGTTATTGCCCATGAGATCGCCCATCAATGGTTTGGGAATTTAGTCTCACCCAGTTCTTGGAAATATGTATGGTTGAATGAAAGTTTTGCCACTTTCTTTGCATATGGGATTGTTGATCATTATTATCCAGAGAAAAAGACTTGGGAGACATTTTTACAAGTGGAAACAGAACCTGCGCTAGTTAGGGATGCTTACTTGGAAACGGTTCCGATTGAAATGCAAGGCGATGAGGCAATCCAGATCTCAGTAAAATCAGCTCCAATTCTCTATAACAAGGGTGGTAGTATTCTCCGAATGGTAGAGGGTTATTTGGGTAGTGATAATTTCAGGGATGGGCTAAGACATTACCTAAAGAAACATGCGTATAATGTGGCTACATCTGAAGATCTTTGGATTTCTCTGGAAGAAGTGTCTAAAAAACCTATTAACAAACTGATGAAAAGTTGGGTACTACAGAAAGGCTATCCCTTGCTTGAAATAATAAGAGAAGGTAATAGATTAATAATCTCACAGCGTAAGTTTACCTATTTACCTAATGATTCAGATCAATTGTGGCTAATTCCGGTCTCTGTAAGGCTTTTATATGATACTAAAGAACCTGAATTAATCTATACACTTGTAGATGAAAAATCCAAATCAATTGATATCGATAATGATGTAGTAGCAATTGTGGTTAATACTGATCTTACTGGGTTTTATAGAGTCAAATACCAAGCTGACGCCTATGATAAATTAGGGGAGCTAATTAAAAGGAAGGTTATTCCACCAGTGGATCGCTGGATTATTGAAAATGATATGTATGCATTTCTAAGAGCTGGTGAGGCAAACTTGCAGGAATATCTTGATTTTATCGAGTATTACTCCAGTGAAGACAATTATTTGAGTATTTCAAGTATATCCGATCAGTTGTATTCCATATGGATACTAGGTGATGAACCTGTAAGTACCCAGATTGCCAGTATTGGTCGTGAATTCTTAGAAAATGTATTAGAGAGGATTGGTTATGAACCATCTGAAGAAGAGGATCCCACGATCTCAATAATCCGTGGTGGTTTGATTAATAATGCCAGTGCTTTTTCATCAATTAAAGCCAGAGAGTTCGTATTGTCCTTATTCGAAAAATTAAGAGATAATAAACAGATTAGTCCTGACCTGTTAAACACGGTACTTCAAATCGCAGCCAGAGAGACAAATGACTTCGATTGGTTTATCAACAAATTTGAAAGTGCTGAGACAGAACAGGAAAAAGTGAATTACACGGTTGCATTAGGTAAATTTTCCAAATTGGAATTGATTGAGAAAATTCAGATATATATTTTTGAAAACATACCAAGCAGAAATCGAATGGCAGCGATCGGATCTTTGGCTAGCAATCCCATTTTCAATAGGGAAGGAACTTATAAATTATGGGAGTGGTACTTGGCCAACCTTGATAATTTTGAGAAACTTCACCCATATATGTATCAGGGGGCCATTACATCTATCATACCCCAGTGTGTGGATAATGAAGATGACATTAAAGCCTTCTTTAAGGACTATGTCAAGAAAAATCCAATCATCAAAGATGCTCTGGATATTGCCTTGGAATTGATGCAAATTAACAGCAAATTAAAATCTAGAATTCATGATACAATTGATCTCGAAACATAATACTGGTTCAATCTGACCTTCATTCAAATTTCTTACGCTTTCCTAATATTTTAAGGCTAAATACGCATAGTACTCCAACAAAAATTGATACATATGAGAT
>CAZRLL010000233.1:0-5502 GCA_964600735.1 uncultured archaeon | reverse complement strand
AATCTATATAATGTTGTATAAATGAGAGCACTGTCCGTCCAATCGTTTGCCAATTCTTTGGAGAAAATTTATCCGGTGAAGTTGAAACTGACCAATAATAGGAATAGAATTCAAGTTCACCTGATTAAGGTTCATGAGGATAAACGATGCAATGGTATAGGCACACAGATAATGGAAAATATTATTCATTATTCAGAAATGCATCGTTTACCCATTGAGCTCACACCCTCCAAAGATTTTGGCAAAAAAATCAAAATGCGACGACTGAAAAAATTTTACAAGAGATTAGGATTTAAGAAAATACGTGGACCCAGACAGTTCGATATGGTAAGAAAATGCGATAATATTTATGTAAACTAGATTATTTTACTCACTTTGTGGATATAAATTATCCAAGTTATTAATACCTAGAGGATCGTCTTTCCAATTCAGATAACTATAATAATATGAGAATAATAATCCCATCAAAATCATAATTGATCCACCAACAACTATTGGAAAAGCAGTTGATGTCTCTGCTCGATTCTCCCCAGGTGGATAATTAAATGTATAAATTAGAAATTCAGAGATAAAAATTAATGTAACCAAGCTTAATAATTTGGAAGATATGTCAAAGCTCTCTGATCGTAGTGCTGAGAGTAATGATAGAATTATTATTAAGAAATAACGGGGGGCAAATGGGGATAGGTTGTTGAATGATACTAAATTATATCCACTCATATCCCAGAATAAATGAATAGGAATACGAATATTTTGACCTCCTCCACGGATAATAATCACAATATAAGGCTGGGAGGTTGCTATTACTAGGACAAAAAAACCGACCCAATAAGATAAAATCGCTAATAATTTGAACCATTGCTTTCTTGATATGTCATGAGTAATAAAATCAAGGAATGACACGTAATGCAATGGATACAGGAAGTATTAAGAATTTACCTTTGTAACTACAATATTTTTAATTTTAAAATAGAATAATATAAATAGTACTCTCCCCTGCCTCTGTTGCTCCAAAGACAGAGAAGAGTAATTATGTGAGATTATATGTGTCTATCACCATGATGAAAAATCTCCATGGTGAATGAACAATAATGTTTTCTTATTTTAGACCAGCGGATCCCACGAAATTCTGATAAGTCAGATATTCTCTTTGGAGATGCAATTTTATCTCATCTACCAGCAAGTATTTTCGTGTTTCCTCGTCTATTGCATAAGCACTATCTATGAAATTCAGCTGAATACCATCAACTTTATTCTTTTTACGAATACTTTGGTAATATTCCATGATCCTTCCCAAGAAAGTAGTGTTAATTGATTTTTTATCGCTTGTTTTTAGTTTTGTTGCCATTGTGTTTGTCTCCAAAGTGACTGCTAATTGATCGGTAGTATAAATCATTCGATTGTTGCTGAATGATTAGTGATCAGTTAGTGGTCAATATATACTAACCATTTAGTCTATATAAATTTCGATTTACTCCGGAAGTGGCTGAAGGTCTTGTAACCCTTGGTGAACTATTAAAATTTGACAAGGAAAAAATGTATGATTGCTGTGATGATGAGTAATTTTGCTTTGAATTATTACACTACTTTGCTCTAAAAGAAATATAAAAATAATATAATTACTTGAAAAATACTCTAACAACCTTATGATTTAAAGATCGCGATCCTCATACCACCACAAATTACCATCTGGAAACCATTCTGACGAATTCTGGATTTCTATCATACGACGAATTGGTAAGAGAAGTTGAATATACACGTATTCATTTGGTTGGTCTTTGTTTGTTACCTGTTCCTTTTTAATTTCATTAATATCTCCTTTTCCACCCTTTACGAAATTTTTAACTGATTCAGACTTTAAATAGGTGTAATGCAAAGTTCCAAGACCATCTCTGAGGATTTTAAGCAATTCTGCGGGATTGTCTAACTTCTTTTCAAGTTCTATCCTCATTTTCTCCAAATAGTCAATAGTTGAATCAACAATACTCTTCAAATTTGCATAATTATTGAGTTGGAAATTGTTATACAACAAAGCCCCTTCAGGATTTTCTAATAGGGGATCTTTTAGTTTGTTTCCAGCAACCTTATGGCCACTACTTCGAATTTTATAGATTCGCTTGTCATATTTTCCTGGACTGGTCTCCTCTCTAACCTCAACTAATCCCAATTCAATTAACTCTTCAATATTTCGCAAAATTGTTGGCTTAGATTTTTTTAATAATTTCTCAAGATCCCTAGTACTTAGCTCGTAATAGATGTACAAAAGATGGATGATTTGAGACTTAGATTTGTTTTGATAAGCACGGATTACTTTAATTGCTTTCTCTGCATAATCTATTTGCTCTGATTGGTTGAGGTTGACCATACATGTTACACTTCTTCATTGAATAGAAAAGTAATTCGTAAAAGCTTAAACTATAATGTTACAAAAAACTTAAATATTTTAACATTAAATGCATGTATAGGTAATGTTTCAAAATAAATCAATATTGTAACATTAAGGTGAAAAATATGATTACGGAAATGAACTCACAGAAAATATTCGATCTTGTGTGTCCTGTATGCAAAACAAATCTAAAATCAAGTGATACAAGTATAAGTTGTGAAAATGGTCATTCATTCAAACAAGATGATGACTTTACCAAATTGGTTTATCCTCACGATTTAATCGGTAATGACGCACAATTTTATGAACAATACAAACAGATCGCCCAGTATTATGATAAGGGAAGTGAACAGCTCTTCGCGACATTCTATGCAGAAGAACAAATCGAAAGACAAAATCTTGTAAGCAGATTGCAAGCAAAATCTGGAGATCGAGTGTTTGAACTTTCTACTGGTACTGGTTCAAATATACCATACATTCTAAAAGATATAGGGGAAAAAGGGGAAATCATAGCTTATGACCTTTCAGAATCGATGTTGAGAATAGCCAAAGAAAAATTTGGTACAAATCCACAAGTTAAATTCTTAGTAGGAAACGGTTCATACCTCCCTTTTCCTGATAACTCATTCGATGGACTCTTTCATATTGGAGGTATAAATACCTTTTCTGAAGTTCAAAAAGCAATTGATGAGATTGTCAGAATTGTAAAACCAGGAGGAAGAGTTGTACTGGCAGATGAGGGTATGGGTCCATGGAATCTGAATACCGAATTCGGAGATCAATTAATGAAGATGAATAATTTATACAAAGATCAACCTCCAATCGATAAGTTGCCTGTAAACGTGACTGATGTTCAATTAAGTTGGGGAATGGGAAATGCATTTTATGTGATTGAATTTACAGTAACTGAAGGCCCTCCTAAGGTCAATTACGAAATACAACAAATGGGCTAAACCAATTTATGGACTTTTTTCTAATAACTAAAATGTTTGAATCCCATGTTTGACAATATGTTTATTCAGGGATTCCTGCCAATTGTATTCAAAATATGCCAGCATCAAGATATAACCAATTAATATTAGAAATGAAATGGGGAAGAATATAAATAAAAACACAATAAATAGGACTAAAGTCAAAAATCCCCCACCTATCGAGTAGAGTAGTATGTTCCCTCCTGCAGGAGGTACATCCTCTCTTTCATGGTGAATTCTGGTGAGATGTTCATGAAGTTGTTGATATTTTAAATAGTACGTAATTGGGCTGAACAGCCAGAAAACAATCAGCATCAAAACTGGATCCTGCATCCGAGGTTCCCATTCTGGATGGGTCATTCTGGTCAATTTTTTCATATCATTGAAATTATGGTAGATATATATCAGATACACAAAGGGAATCAAACTTCCTAATAACCAGAGTGTTGCATTTCTTGTTACAGGAGGGTCGTAATACATCGGTACCTGAGCAGGAGATTGGAATTGAACAGGAGGTTTGGTTTGATTGTAACTGCTTGTAGTCTGAATAGGTTGAATCTTAGATGGTTCACTTATCTTTGAGCTATCTGTATATTCATCCTGTAAAATCTGATTTCCACAACCGACACAAAATTTTACCTTATCTCCATTTTGAGTTCCACATGTTGGACAATACATCGGCATTATTTTCAACTCTTAGCCATAATTAATCATTTAAAAGATAATCCAGTAATTTTAAGGAATTTGTTGATTTTCAATTTGTTATCTTGTGTTTATAATACATATTCATTTACATTTGCATAATTTAATAACAATTTAATTCGCTTCAGCATGATCTTTTTCTCTTTAACGGCAAAACTAGGAACACCATAATTACGCTTTTCAAACTCGTAATCCAATAATTTGAAAAGTGCTCTAGCGAGCGATCTTGGCTTTTTAACAAGGCGAACAGCATTCATATCAGCATCCATCTCATGCTTTGAGCTCATATATCTTTTTACTAGCTTGAATACAGGATCAAAAAATAAGAAGGATGTTATGGTAAAAATTAGATGCGAATACCGAGTATCATGGTACATAATATGTGAATACTCATGAGCAATGACTGATTCTAATTCATTGTCATTCATTAAATTGATCAAACCCTTTGAAATTATAATCCAATCCTCGATCCATATTTTCATTGGAAATTTAAATTTTAATAGTGTAAAGGAAAATGCTTCAGGTTTATCTGTTTCTATTACTAGGATTTTTGTTGATTTAAGCCATCCAAAACGGTTTTTAATGTTTTGAGCAACCTCAGGATCAGAATATTGATTGAGATTTTTATTAAGATAGCGCAGAGATATTTGCGAGAATCCAATAGACATCACAAATATCGTCATGGTTACAAAAATTGCTATGAAAGTTAGTAAATCAATACAAAAACCCCATTTATCGAAAACTTTGAAGCTAATGAGAGGAGAATTATCTATACTATAATTCAATAGGTTTTCAAAAGAGTAGGAGGAAGTATGAAATAATGAATATAGGAAGGCGATAATTCCGAATGCAAGTATACTATATCCGATCAGCATCAAAGTAATAATCTTTGATGTTGAAATTTTTCTACGTGAGTTTTTTATATGCAATGTTCCCAAAATCAATGATAATATAACAAGTAAAAATAATGTTTTCCAAGATTCGATTTCAGACATTTATAATTCCTCTTTCACACTAGATTCTTCAAATTGCTTTTTAATTTCAAGAAGTTCATCTTCAGATAATTTCTCATTGAAGACCTGACCAAGATGACGTATACCAACCAGGCCATATCTGCCGATTATTGATTGCAGTATTGTAGCTATTTCTTCTCTTGGTGCCTCCTCTCTAAACGAATATTGATAAATTAAACGCCCATTCTTTTTTACTTCAGTAGAATTGATCATCTTTTTTTTCGATAATCTCTTAACAATAGTCGCAATAGTAGAATAAGCATAATCGTTTCCGGTCATAGCATTGATTTTTTTCAAGATTTCTCGTATATTAGTAGGTCCTTCGGTTCTGATGACTGTTAATACTAGCTGTGTGAGTTCACCAGATTTCATCAGTCTGGTCATCAATATCCTCTACATTTTGTAGTAAATAACTACTTCTATTAATTTA
>CAZRLL010000232.1:3562-5511 GCA_964600735.1 uncultured archaeon | reverse complement strand
CATCTCTGAGCGCAGCAAGGCTTGGTATTGCTAACTCATTGAGAGGTATTAAAGAGGAGAAAAAACCAAGAAAAGGTTATTGGACATTGTTCTTTGGTATTATCTTATTACCAATTGGCTTAATGTTCGCAACTCAGGTTGATGATTTAACAAATGATAAAACTTGGGAGAACCTTGATGATCAAATTACAATATTACTTGGATTTGGGTTAACTTTAGCGGGAATTGGACTTCTGTTGACTATTGTCTTATCGAGACGATTAGCTCTTTCGATAAGTGGAATTTCTTTATTTGGAATTGGATGGTTCTTTTTTGTCTGGGCAATTGGAAAAGGAAAAACAGGGAACGGAGGTAATTTATTCTCAATTATTTTGCTTTTCATGATTACAGGATCAACAATTTTGGTATCCGTCAATTATGATTCAATATTACGGTTTGTGAGTAAAATATTATTCTTAATTGTAGGGGTTCGGGCGATAACTCAAGTAACAACACGTCAGATGATTGGAAAGAAAAATCGTGGTGTTTTAATTTATACAATCCTTACAGTTATTTTGGTGCTGACGATATTTATTGCTTCCTCTGCCAAAACTCAAAGAATTAGCGTTGTCAATGCTTATGATCAATTAAGCGATGGTATTGATATTGTAGTTGTAACGGATAATGCAGTGGAAGGCACAGGAGATAGAATTCTTGAAATGGGTGCAGTTACAAGTGTATTCGGATTTAGAAGGACACAGATGCCAATATATTTAGTATCTCCGCAGGATGATAATTTTGACATTAGTGAAGATATAGTATCGGTCCCCGTGGTTGAATTTAATCAGACTGTATTAAATCCAAGTGATAATTGGGGCAGCGATTCCTTAAGTTTAAGATTTTCAGATCTTTCAGATGATATTGCTGGAATCAATGATAGAAAAATTTCGACAAATACAAAAGATAGTGAACACTCTCAAATTACAAAAGAAACTTTTGATCTATTTTTCAAAGAAACCAAGAGGGAAGAAGTGGTTATACATAATGAGGGTACTGATACACAAACTAGTGGGTTAGAGACTCAACAAATGGTCATAGGTGGATTCGCCCAAATCTTTATGCATTTGGATTTAGTACCAGGTGTTACTATATTTCTTCAAGCAACCAATGGTTCAATCATTTCTGTATATCTTGGAGGAGTCCTACAATTCGACATGTTGGGGAATGAGCAATTCGCTCTTTATGGAGATGCATTATTTGTACCAACAGGTCTTGCAAATTCACTTTCTTTTGATGTCCAACATGAGAACGTTTTTCTCGTGAGGAGCGAAAACGGTTATCATGATTCAAAAGAAAATGAGGACTTAGCTCTTGCAATAGAAGAAGATATAAACAATCTAAATAATGGTAATTCATTTTCTAGTCAACAAGTCCCTGTTAACCTAATTGGTGCATCAACCTCGATCGTTAAAGATCAGGTGGAAGGTTTCTTTTTCACAGAAGCCGGCTTTTGGGATTTCTTAGGAGCTTTCTCAACACTAGGATTGTTCATCGGTGGTCTTGGAATGATGATTATCGCAGTAAGGTCAGTCACCGAAAGGACACGTGAAATAGGAATGATGCGTTCTATTGGTTTCTCCAGAAAATCGGTTGTTTATGGAGTACTGATTGAAATGTTTGTAATATCTATTCTAAGTTTGATTGTTGGTATTGGAATAGCTGTGATTTTCTCGGAGAATTTTGCAAGTTCTATTTTTGGAGTCAAAGCTTTATACCCGATGGGTCAAATATTGACTTACGTTTTTGGTCTATTAGGGATAGCGATTATTTCAGGAGCCATTCCGGGATATAATGCATCCAAAGTGGCACCAAGTCAGGCATTGAGATATACTGGATAATTGTTAATTTCCATAAATAAAATATAATCAGAACGAAAAAAAATTCAATATGTACTATAATTATTTCCAAGT
>CAZRLL010000232.1:0-3552 GCA_964600735.1 uncultured archaeon | reverse complement strand
GAAAGATGCAGAACAAATTCGAGTTGTGGCTTCATCTCCCTGTTGTTGTATTTCTTCGTAAATTGCCAAGTAGTTATTTAGGGTTATTTTATTGACAGTTACGTTTTCTACCGAGATCTGAATGTTTGAATTTTTAGCATAAGAATTCTCCAATGATGATATTAGTCTAGATCTCTTTATTAACTTACCCTGGGGCGAAATAATTTTAGAATCAAGAACCAAACTTTCGATACTCACAAAAATCAAGTAGACGATTCATTCGATTGATTTTCAATACATTCTTTAATAAGAAAGGTGTTAAATATATAGATAGTTTAATTTACTAGTGAAGTAGATGAATCGAGTCAAGGATTGGCTGGAACAAGCAAAAAGGGATCTAAAAGCAGCGAAGGATAGTCAAGAGCATACAAATTTTGAATGGGCTTGTTTTCAGTCCCAACAATCTGCAGAGAAATCCTTAAAATCACTATTGTTAATGTTTAATGTCGATGCTTGGGGGCATAGCTTAATCCATCTATTTGAAAGAATAAAAAACGAAATAGTAGATGTACCAAGTTATGATCCTGATTTTCTCGATTCTATATTTACTATGTGTCAAGAATTGGATAAACAATATATTCAACCACGATATCCAAACAACTTCTCTAGTGGTTATCCAGCACAATACTATAATAAGAAAAATAGTCAGGAATGTATAAATTATGCAGAAAATATCTTTAGCTATGTTGAGGAAGAAATTAATAAGGTATCCTCATCTGAATGAATTAGAAGATTTTATCTCAAAGACACTTGATAAAGCTTCACCTACCCTATTAATATTATTTGGATCACTCGCCACAAATAAATTTACTCAATATAGCGATATCGATGTTTTATGCATCTTTGACAGAAATTTTAAGGATGAGAGAGAACGATTTCTTTATTCATATAGATTTAGCAAAGGTTTAGTTCAAACAAAAACGGTTTCACTGGATGAATTTATTTCAGGATTAATCAATGGTAACTCATTTCTTCATAAAATTGTAGATGAAGGCTATATTCTATATTCAGATATTGATCTTAGTGAAATTGAAAAATATATTATTGAAGGCAAAAAAAATTTAAAAGTATCATATTTTCATCCATGAATTAATATTTTTAATGAGTTCCCAATCAAAATAAATCCAATAAAAATCATGAACCAGACTTTTAATATTCACAAAAATCTAAAATAGTATTAATTAACATTTTAGTTAATGTAATGACTGAATTAAATTCTACATATTCTACAGCTGCATGTAATCCTTCTCCTTTGGGGCCAATTAGAACTGTAGGTATACCTGCATCCGTCAATAACGCCGCATCCGTCCAATATGTTATACCAACCAAATCAGAACTTCCTTTCGATTCCTTATCTGTTGCCTTCTGGAGCGATTTTACAATATCTACATCAATTGGGACCTCTAGTGGGGACCGATCAAAGAATACCTCAAATCTTGCTTTAAATTGATCATCCCTGGTTTTGATTCTCTCAATTATTTCCTTCATCTCTGTTTCTACTGTTTCCCTATCTTCACCTGGTATAGTCCTTCGTTCAACCTCAATTTTACAATAATCTGGATATGTACTTAATTCCGATCCTCCGGTGATGAGAGACGCGTGTACAGATGGTGAACCCAAAAGTGGATGGTTCTTGTGATTTAATTCTTGTTGTAGATTTTCCAATTCCAAGAGAACCTTACCAGCTTTGACTATGGCATCAACACCCTCATTGATAAGACTTCCATGAGCAGCTTTACCAAATACTTCAATTTTAATCCAAGCAAATCCTTTGTGTGATATTGCGATTTGCATATTCGTTGGTTCTGTGACAATGGCAGCATCCGCGGTATACTCTTTAAGAAGGGCTTCAGTTCCAATGGATTCATACTCCTCATCAATTACGAACGCAACAATTAAATCTCCCCTTAGCTCGATATTTGATTGAATAATTGATCTTACTGCCATTAATATCGATGCTAAACCACCTTTCATATCCAAAGCTCCTCTACCATGAACTCTTCCATCTGTCAAATGTGGATTGAACGGTTTTTTCATTCCTCCAATTCCAACTGTGTCTGTATGACCATTAAGCATTAGAGACTTTCCTTTCCCAGTTCCTTTTAATATCCCAATAACATTAGAGCGATTTTTCTCAATTGACTGATAAAATACTTCAAGACCCATTTCGGACATATATTTTCCAGTGTACAATGCTATATCATATTCACCATTACCAGAATCCACTAATGATGGATTAACTGAATCTATTGTTATTAATTTTTGCAAGAGTTGTAATAGTTCGTCTATGTCGATATTTTTGCTCATATCTTATTCAACCTAATTTTTCCAGCATAAATTTCTCTTGCTTAAGATTGGTTTTTTCCATCAAACTCACCAAACTTAATTTTCGACTTCAATAAATTCCTTTACCTTATCAATGTAAGCTTTTAATGATGACACCGGATATTCTTCAATCTTATGGTGTTTTAAATCAACCAATTTCTCATACAAATTGAATATTCTTTTGAATTGAACATGAGAAATTAAAATTCCCTCTGGTATGAAAATGGAAACATACAAAACAAATATTAAAGACAGAGCATTAAAGAGAGTGATTAATGTATCTGAAATGTCCCATAATGTCAATACATTGCCTATTGATAATAGTGGTGAAAAAAAATTGAAGTACCCAACAACTAGCCACATATTTTTTGCTCTTATAATCCTCCTATCATTAATAATAAGATCAATTGTGGAGTAGACATAAATGAGAAGTAACGCCATAAAAAGTCTAAAGGAATGCCCTAAAATCAAATACATTTGATTTGAAAGGTCATTTAAAGAAAAGGCAAAAAGAAGCATTACTAAAAACCAAGTATAGTCAATATATTTTATTGCTCTACCACTAGATTTCTTCCATTTTATTCTTAGGGCATGTATAAACACTAGCATTATACCCACGAAAAACGTTGCATCCTCAAATTGTCTGCTATGGTTTTGATTAGACGGCAATAAGAGAAAAATATTATTAATAACTGCAAATAAAGGGATCCCAGCAAAAATCAGATAATCTACAAATCTAGTTTGGTAATAATACCTGAACAATAAGTAAATTGGAATAATCGACAAGGTGATCTTAAATATTATCAACCATTGTTCAAAGGATAGTAAAACCACCAATCGTAACCCTTAATCGTTCAGCAGAAGTAAGAATTCAAAAATTTCGCGCGAATTAACTATAAAATTGGATTGAATAAAGGTAGTTATTGGAATTTATATTATTCAAATAAAGATACTCGCTCAATAAATTGTCAAAAAATATTTTCTAAATATCCAAAGTAATAATGTTACCTATTTACGATATTTGATCCAGCAAAGAGGGTAAATCGTCCTCTTCCTCTTCTCCATAATGAGTATCTACATCTATTAGTTTGAGTGAGTGAGCAAAAATAAACTCAAATAATTCAATTAAAGTACGATTACTTAGTGTATTAATAAAATAAGGGATATTTTTCGCTTCAAAAAATGTTG
>CAZRLL010000231.1:0-5511 GCA_964600735.1 uncultured archaeon | reverse complement strand
TTTGAGGACTATAAAATCTCTGGAGATCAAATTTGGGAAAGATTTAATCGAGGAAAAGAAAAACAAAAATGGTTTTATATCAACCTGAAAGATGCATTTCAGCGAAGAGAAGATTTTAACACAAATCAATTATTTGTAGAGTTTAAATCAATAGTCGAAAAACTATTTGATGAGAATTAATCCTTTTTAATCTTCAATACTCCAATTACAGCTGCAATAACAGCAGAAACACCAAGAAAACCCAAAAATATGGGATTGTCACCTAATCCCAATGTATTAATCTCTTTATCGTCATTTATATTGATGGATGAAGTGGTCGTATAGGTGGTGGTTTTCACGAAGGTTGTATTGCCACTTGTAATAGTTACCTCTGAAGTAACTAATGAGGTGATGTTACCAATGACCTTGGCTAATTCATTTGATAGCGTGGTCTGGCCTACTATCGCGTGATCCCATTCTTTGACAATTTGACGATTTGTATCAAGGATCCAGATATCTGCATTTTGGGTACCTACAGTTGAAGCATAATCAGTATGATCCAAAGCAAATGTCCAATTGTAATTTCCTCTATCTTTCATCGATTTTACATCACTTAGATCATCACCTGAGCCACCGTAGGATATGGTAATAAATTCAACAAGATTTTTGTATTCTGGATGCATCTTTTCGAATGTTTTCTGATTCTCTTTGCAGAATGTACACCAAGAAGCAGACCAATCGAGTATTATGGGTTTATCACTATAATCACTCAAACTCACAACTGATGAATCCAGTAAGGTAAATTCAAAATCATGAGATGTTTGGGCTTGAGCAGGCATAATTCCTTGGATAAGAATAAAAGTAATAAGGAATGAGGAAATAAGAATTACTTTTTCTTTTATCATTTATTTATTTCACATCCTGACTAATAATTTAAGTAATATTGGTTGTTCCTAGATATGTTCGATACTTAATTTCATTTAAGTTATTATTTAATTTCAATTGAACATCTCAAATCCATTATCATAAGCATCGTACATAAGATAGATGCCGACAAAAGTGATGATTAATCCGGTAATCACTGGCATATACCTTACAATTTTATCAGTATTTTCTAATACTGTTTCTTTAAGTGAAGGTACCAATATTCCCATCATGAAGAAAGGGATGCCTGCACCTATAGAGAACGCGATATTTAATAGAATTGCGGCTGTTATTCCTGGATTATTAGACATTATTACTATGAGGGATCCAAATACTACAATGGCACAGGGAGCAGCTAATACAGAGAAAAATACACCAATAAGATAGGATAGTAACCAGGGATTCTCAATTTTTTGCAATAAATTCTGTACACGATTAGACAATAAACCTAGTTTACCTGAACCGAATGTAATATTGCTTGCTAGCAAAATACCTAAGATAAGCAAGATGAATCCTTGATAAAATCGAAAGGATAGGTAATTTCTACCCAAAAAATCTCCAAGAATACCCTCAAATGATGAAAGTAATACACCAAAGGTAACGAAAACCGTTGCTATACCTAGCGTTACCAGTAAACCTGCATAAAAACCATTGAAGTGTTTGGTATCTTTCTTGCTCAAAAATGCAACAAAGGAGGGGAGAACTGGAAACAGACAAGGTGCGAAAGATGCAGCTAAACCCAAAACAAAAGCTGATCCGATTTCGAAAGTGCCTACCATATCCAACAAAAGTATAAATTCATAATTTATAATCGTTTTCTTGGGGGAAAATTATTTTTTGATTTTTGGTTCAATTTGATGGATCCTTTGCTAGCTATTGGATGATTTATGTCCTCTCCACCTGCGGCTCATAATTGAGATAAAAACCCCATCCTATTCCTTGTTTTAGGAAATTATTTTCAATTTAATAGATAGAAATTCTTTAATAGTGAGATTGTAAATATTGTATTGCCACACAATATATTGTGTCGCAAGATAATTGATTGTTAGCGATGTCCGAGAAAAACCTTCAAAATTGGGAAACAGAAATAAGACGTGGTGTAATACAACTTCTTGTTCTCGCAGTACTTTCTGAGGGAAAGATGCATGGAATCGCAATCTGCAACAGGATCTTTCAAATGACCCAAGGAATTATTGAGGTGCCTTTAGGGACCGTTTATCCATTACTCCGTAGATTTATTAATGAGAATCTTATTGAGTCGTTTAAACAAAAGGGTCAGGATCAGAGGAGAACTATTTACAAGATTAATTCTCAAGGATTGGAATACTATGCAAAGATCCAGGATAAATGGCTTCGTTATGCAACCACTGTCTCAAATTTCTTGCACAAAAAAGAGGGATGAAACATGACTTCAAAAGAAAAACCGAGTGCTTTAGAACTGATCTCATCAGATGATATAATACGAATCAATGATTACATGATTGAATTTGAGGAGATATTCTTAGTTAAAGTACACCCTGACAAATTGAAAGCATTAGTAGAAAAGGAAAGAACAAGAATTTTCAAGGATATTGAAATACAACACAGTTATTATGGTTCTATAAATTTGGACCTCATTCTTGAGCGGAGGATGAAATCAATTCTGAAATCCATAAATGAAGATGAAAAAAATGAGACTCTCTTCACGTTAAATCTTCGATCCTTCTTCTCGGCACGAGAAAAAGACACTGGAATCGAGGAAATTGAAGATGAAACTAATATTCAAAAAGAGAATCTTGTCAAACAACAAGAAGAGGAGTTCAGATCTTTATTCAAGCTAGATGATCAAGTCCGAATAATAATTGATGAACAGCGTATAAAGAAATATCTAAGTCTGAGGAGCCGATTAATTCGATTTTCAACGGTTTTAATTATGCTTCTGATTATTTCCGGTTCTATTCTTCTGTTTAGACTGGATAATGTAAAGATTGATGTCTATGAAAAGTGGGCTAAAAGATTTTATATCACAAATACCAGTAAATATGACTTGGAAATGGCAAAAGATGTAATATTGGTTGTCTTATTGGTTCTAGCAAGTATACTAATCTTAATAATGTTTGTTGGTGTCGGTAATTGGTTGTACAGAGCAGAGAAAAGGCGAATTGTGAAGTATTTATATATTTCAAATAATCTAATAGTCCCATATAATATTATTCTTGATCCCCCTATGCAGTTTAAAAAAAGCAATTATATCAAAAAACTATCTGATTTGATCTATGATAAGATGGTTAGGATTACATCAATTGATTTGCAGGAGGAAGGTTGAGATGGGTAAAAAGAAGAAAATAGTTACAAAATCAAAGGACAAGACTAAAAACATGATAGCTCTCTCAAAGTTCAGTAATTCTGCAAAGAATGCTGTTTGGGAATACTCTTCACAGATTCGGGATACATTTATTGAGACAGGATTAATTGAGGATGATGTAGAAGGGATTGTAGTAGACATTGTTGACCATGTTGTCCGGTTGTCGATCTTTTATGCCGGAGAAAATGATATTGTACTCACTGATCATGTCTCAAAATCTATCAGCAAACTGGGTGATCCAAGCACCATTCAAGATATGTTAGATACTGAGTATCCTACACGAACCAGACAACGCATTGAGTTGAAGGAAAAAAAAGGGTTTAGATTTACAGCTAGTAAGTTAATTATGCTGTACTGGTTTTTATCTTGGGTCTTAACAGGTTCGATTATTTTCTTACTGTTCAAATTTACTGAAATTAGAATACTGGGGGGAATATTATATTTAGTCACTCTATTTATTCTCTATGCCATTAAATCAACAAACATCTATGGACGGAATAAATATCTAAGAGAAAATATTCATATAAATATTCATATTCTTGCGTTTCCACCAATTTTTGAGATTTTTACGGTGATAATTCTTGATCTAGATCCAATAATTATGGATCCCATTCTTATTACTGCCTGGTTAATGAACCTAACAAGCAAAGACGTTCAGACCTACATAAAATATCGTATAAATTGGATTAGGAAATTGTTAAGTAAAGATGATCGAGAATAAAGGAAGATGAAATTATTCTATCTTTTTTCATTAATTATGTCATTAACCTGCATCTTTACATATACACATATTTACTAGATATGATCTAGTATACATAAGACATGGGCACTTTATCTGTTAGATTAGAAGCTGACTTGGAAGAAAAATTGAATTTTATCATGAAGGAAAAGAGAATTCAAGATAAATCAGCATATATTCGCCAATTATTATCTAAATCTCTTACGGAGGATATCATTGATTTTCTTTGTAACGAGGTTAAAGACCGAAGAATTAGTGCATGGAAGGCCGCGACCATTGCAAATATACCTCTCCGAACGATGATTATGGAATTAGCAAATCGGAAAATTGAGACAATGGACGAACTTAGTTTTCAGGACGATCTAGCTTATATTAGAGGAAAATGAATTGATAGCGGTTATAAATGCATCTCCGCTGATATTCTTGAGTAAAATTGGATGTTTAAATCACCTACCTTTACTTTTTGATGAAATCATCACTTCTCCTATTGTGGAACATGAAGTTTTGCTCGTTAAAACAAACCCCGAAATCCCAATACTGAAAGACGCATTTGATAACTGGATAAGTTTAGTGTCTCCTTCAGATGATGAACTGGTTACACGATTAATGGAAAGTGAGATTATTCATAAAGGAGAGGCATCAATTATTGTTCTGGCAAAGGAATATTTTGATCAAGGAATAGATTCCGTTGTTATAATTGATGATCTTGCAGCCAGAGAAATTGCAAAAGCTTTTGGTTTGACTATTACTGGAACCGTGGGAATTATTCTTAGTCTTGTCAAAAAAGGACATGTAGCAAAAGAACAAGGAAAAAAATTGATACAAAAATTAGTTGAAGAAACTGATTTTCATATTTCTATCAAGTTGTATCTAGAAATAATCAAGAATTTGAATAAAATTAATTGAATTTTGATAGACGTAAGTTACGAGATCATTATTTCTTGATTTTAATACAATTTTTATCTAATTATAGAATTATTTGGATCAAGTAAACTTTTTATATTTCACATTAATTCCTGATATATCTCTAATATTGATAAGAGGGAGAATCGTGATTTACAGGAAACTAGCTGGACTTAATCAATTAGTAATTTCAAAATTGAATGAAATATACAAAAATGATCCTTTTACCAGATATATACGGTTATCACTACACGGTAGTATGTGTGGATTGGGGTTGGTGAATTTCAATAATATGATTGGGATGGAGGTAGAATTATAATATGCTGATACTTAGAATTAATTTGAACACTATTGTTTTGATTCTTATTTTATTCCTAACCGCTAGCTTCGGGTTGAAGTTACTTGAGCGTAATAATGACATCGTTAACAGCCAAAATTCAAAAAATACTATTTCGTCACTTAATGATCCTGATTTTGTACCTCAAACAAAAGAGGAGGCTGAACAACTTTTTGATGGAATGACAACTGTTAGTGCAGAGGAAGAAGCAGAGATAAGGAAGAATTTAAAAATACCATTTACTGGATTTATTGAGAATGTCTTGTCAATTGAAAGATCAGCTGC
>CAZRLL010000230.1:3144-5518 GCA_964600735.1 uncultured archaeon | reverse complement strand
AATTTTTATTAAATTTTGCCAAATTCAAACTAAATTTAAATCGATTTAACATTTTACTAAATCGATTGCTAGAAAGAATAATCAGTCATTTAAGATATTGACTGGATCGATCTCATGGCTATGGTATTATTTTGACAAAAAAGTCGCTTCTGGTTGGGTGGAACAATTCAATAGTTATTTTGAGACGTGGTGACTGCTAAAACTAGAATAACATTATATAAAGGACATATGAATTTAGTCTATTATTAAAATTGACTATTTTTCAAAAAATTTAAAGAGACTTATTTGACTAGGTTGATCGACTACTTTATTTATTCCGTTTTTAAGTTGCTGGGAAGATTTGTCCAATATTTCCACTAATTCATCAATGTCCTCGAAAGCATTAATTTGTGAATACTTTGAAAGAATTTTTTTCGCGATTATTCTCTGTTCTCCTCCCTCTGGTAGATAGTAATATACAGCCTTTTTTTGTTCTATCGCAAATTTAATTTGGTGAAGTGATCCGCCCTTTTCATTTGATTCAACTACTATGACAGCATTAGATAATGCGCTAATTATCCTGTTGCGATTTATAAAAGCAGATCCGTGTTTATGGGATTTTTCAAATGATCTTTCAGAGATGACCGTGCCATAAGTAAGAATACTTCTAGCTAAATTAGTATTTATTTTTGGGTAGATGATATTGATTGGAGTCCCATAAACTGCAATTGTATTGCCTTGTGCCCTTAAACAGCCCTCATGTCCTTTTGCATCTATTCCTTCAGCCAACCCGCTTATGACGGTGAAACCCAATGCCCCCAGTTTATATCCTAAATCAAAAGCAATTTTTTTTGCTTTATCACCTGCTTTCCGTCTTCCAACAATAGCCACACTTTTACTAATATTAAGGGATCTCCCTTTCTTAAAAAAACTTAAAGGAGCATTTCCGATTTTTTTTAGTTTGGCTGGATAGATATCATCTCGAAAAGAGATAAAAATTGCAGATTCTTTAATATAAGTATCAAACATTATCTTGTAACTGCTCAAATCCATTTTATTGGTGATAAATGGAAGAATAAACTCATTGCGGAGTTGGATAAACATCTGAAGCTCTTTGGGTGAAAAGGTTTCTTTAATCAAATTAAGTTTTTCTGGTGAAAGATTACCAACCGATCTGATATGAAAATCTATTGTGTTAGCCCATTTATTCACCAGAGCAAGTTTCGTTAAATAACTAAATGCGTTCTGTTGTAGTTCATGTTGCAAAATGAATGTTAATTGTTTTTCTTTTTCAAGGCTTGAGAACAATTTATTCATTTCAATGTTCCATCGATTAAGGATAATAAAAAATATTTCCCTCCGACATTATTAATTTTTTAGTATAATAAATCATATCCATAAGTGGCTTGAAAGTAAAGTGGATTAGATTAATTTGTAATCTAATTGATACTTACGCTTACTTTGATAATTTGAGGTTACTCTTTCCACAACGAAAACTCTTTGCGAATACTTGATGCTGCTAACAAAGCTATCCATGTAATTGTATCATTGAATCCCTCTTGAATGACTTCTATGCATTGTTTTAATGTTGACCCAGTTGTTATGACATCATCAAAAACAACGATTCCTTTTTCAAAGTCTTCAATACAATTAAATTTCTCAATGTCGAGGCTGAATAGCTTCTGTTCAGACGTAATATCGCCTATGTTCAAATCTTCATTTTTAATCAAGAATTGATATTCATGAAATCTTGGTGTTTCTTCACAAAGATACTCTCTTGTTTGTTTAAGTTGATCATATCTTCCAATAACTCTTGGTACTGTTGTTATTATAGAAGGCAACTGGACAATTTGTTTTTTGATTAAAAATTTTGAATACCAGTTGGCAAGAAGTGCGACCACGTCGTTATTATTCGTTTTGTTATAAACTAATTTCTTACTTAAAAAATCGGGGCCTTGATCGAATGCAACATAGTCTCCTGCCGCATATACATTTATATTTTTTAAACTAAATTTTTCCTGAATAAATTTTGAAAAATCATAATTATGTATCTCAACCTGCCCGTTGTGTTTAGAAAATACGGAATGTTTAAACCTAAGGACTCCATTTTTATAATCTAATCTGTAATAACTTTTCATAAGATGCGTCCTTGTCCGATTACATTTTGAAAATGAAGCCCAGCATATTAATAACTTCCCTTTAAACTCGTATTGTTCTTATGTAATCTCTCATTTTAATATGGGTGTACATACACAAAAATCGAGTTCAGATTGTGAGCTCAAATACAAATAGGACTTTGGATAAGGATAAAATTAATATGTCTGAATCTTGGATTTACTGATAATATTCTGATTGATCGTTCTACAGGCCGGTTTGGTCAATGAGCCTCGATATT
>CAZRLL010000230.1:0-3134 GCA_964600735.1 uncultured archaeon | reverse complement strand
CTCGATATTGAGCTGGAGATTTTATATATATCCATAACATAATTGATATTCATCAAAGAGGGATTCTACATATTCAAAATTAATTAAGTTGTGAAAGAAAATCCAATAAGAGAAGGTAAAGAGTTAATTGAGCTAGATTTATGTAAGCTAAAAATTGAGCGATTACCAAATTGGATCAATAATTTACTAATTTAGAAGTCTTTTATTTGATTTGGAATTTCTCGAAAATTAACCTAAAAGTATTGTTGATGAAGAAAAAGATAATTCGCTTAGTAAATTACCAAAAAGTGACGATTGAGACTTAAAGTCAAAAACAAGAACGGAATGATTGAAAGCCACTCTTGATTAACGACTTTTTAACTAAACAAGCGAGATCAGCTTTCTTAATTCTATTTATTTCCCCCCTTATACTCCTTATAATCGCTTCGCTTACAATTTTATCATTTTTAGTTTTACTTGAAAAATATCCTTTAAGTTCCTTATAGAAATCTTTAGGATCTGAAAAATACTTCCATTGTTCAGAATGATATCTAGTTCCACTATCTCCTAGTTGATTTGAATATGGTATTCCCCAGTTGTCTAATAAAAATCCGAGACTTTCATTAGCAGAATACCAATATCCATGAAACAATTGATAATTTGGTGGTTTATAGAGGTGTTCGTAATGATGCATCAGGGGCTCAATTTCAGATTCCAACCTGCCCTCTCTATATCCTTTTATGTGCAATTGCTGTTTCTTGCCTATGTAAGATACTAATCCAAATGCTTCATCGGAGATGAAGTTGAATCGATATTTAACTTTTAACCATTCTAGAATACTGTCAGCTATTGACGATAAGCCCTCAAAGGCTTTCTTAATTGAGCCAAGTTGCAGGGGAGTAGTTTGTAGGTTTTGATTAACCAGAAGATCTTTAATTTTGATAATATCTGCAGGATTAACTACAACACATGATCTTGTTCGCTTTTCAGCCATAATGCCTATATCTCCTTCTTTCGGGGCTTTTCCTCAATGTTGCTTAATTTAAGAGGCCTCAAGATATCCTTCATTTGATAATCTCATTTAACAATTATATTGACCACTGAGATAGATGTATTGAAGAAACGCACCAACACAAAAGACCATAAATCCTAGCATGACGAGATTTACTACCCCAGTTCCACCCAATATCATCATGAAGATTCCACCAAGAACTGCTATACTTGTTGGATTCCTTGCATCAAAATTGAATCTAGCTTTGATATTTCTCGACATACGTTATATATGGTTCAAAGAGCTTATAAGTATGTAGAGAGAGATCAATGAAAGTAAATATATATCGTCAATCGATTAGTATTATTTAATTCTCTGTATTAATCAAACTTAATTCATATGCTCACTCCTTTCATCACGGATCCTTCGCAACGCATATTTAGCAATTTGCACAGTTTATATCAATTGTGTATACAAATTTGAGTACCGATAGTGGATTAAGAATACAAACATATGCATAACATTGTAACCAAAATCACTAGTTTAAATATAGCAACCTATGTACTTACTATAGTGACAATCACAACCATCCAAATAAGTTCAGAACTCAAAGAAGCACTGCAAAAAAGAAAATTACATGCCAAAGAGAGTTATGAAAATATTATCTGGGGTTTACTTGAAGACCAAATGCAATTGAAGGACGAAATTGTCAAGGAAATTGAAAGTGGAAGGGAGGAATATCTTCAAGGTAATTTCGATACTATGGACGATGTTTTTGGTGACAAGTAGTTGGTATATCGAATTGTTTTCACAAAACAAGCTTCAAAATCCTTAGGTAAAATTCCTATTGAAGTGAAAGATAGAATAAGAACGGCATTGTTGAGAATTCAGGTCCGTCCATTTGATTTTCTGGAAAAAATGATCAATCATCCTTATTACAAACTTAGAGTGGGAGACTATCGAATAATAATTGATGTCATAAATAAGGATCTGGTGATACTAGTTGTTGAAGTAGGTCATCGAAGAAATATATACAAACGGATCAGTTAAAATGGCTTTTATCCGAATTAAAATTCAGGTTAACATGCAATTTAGAATATGTTTTCTTCCACCTATGTCTTTGTCTCATGTCTTATTGACCATATAAATGCCTGCGAAGATCACTATAAACGCAATTGGATAGATAACCGAAAACACTTCATCAGCAAAAATAATAGAAAAGAAGATCCCAAATATCGGAGCGAAATTTATTAAAACTGCAGTACGAGTTGGACCTAAGTGTTTTATGGATACATTATACAATGAATAAGCAATAGCTGCTGCAAAAATTCCTAAATACGCAAGTCGCCAAAATACGCCAATCGAAATGACTGGTGGGTTGCTATCAACTTGTTCGCCGATGAGAAAAAAACCAAGAATAATCCATCCAAATAGGGAACCCCATAATTGGTAAGTTAAGGGGGGAATTTCGTTTAAAACTCTTCTTGAATAAACTGTATATATGGACCATGACGTCGCTGCACCCAGGATAAGAAAATTTCCCAATAATCTATTTTCAACATTGACATTCGGGGAAGCAACAAAAATAAGAAATGCACCAACTACAGATAGTGAAATTCCAATTATTCTTATTTTTGATAATCGTTCATCCTCGTAAACTTGGTGAGCAATAATTGGCGCGATGACCGCTATTCCTGCATTTATGACTAAAACACCATCAGAGCCTGATGTGAACCTTAGACCAGATAGAAAAAAGAAATTATGCAAAGCAACCTGAAAGAAGCCAAGTACTGCAATTTGTTTCGCTAGATGTTTTGGGAATACTATCTCCTTATCAATTAGTTTAGCTGC
Organism: uncultured archaeon; assembly: GCA_964600735.1. Lineage (GTDB taxonomy): Archaea > Asgardarchaeota > Heimdallarchaeia > Heimdallarchaeales > Kariarchaeaceae > LC-2. The sequence continues at coordinate 313 of CAZRLL010000230.1, read as the reverse complement.
AATGAATAGAAAAGGTATAGCGAAACTCATCCTTATAAATGCAGCCGTGAATGGATATGGTCCTAATTCGCTAGTCGATATATATCGGGTGATTGGCCAGGAAGAGCCCCAAAGAATAATTACAATAAATATAGCTATATAGCTCAAATATACTTTTGCCGAGGATTTAATCTCACTCGTTCCTTTATTATTAAGGGATGCACTTTCAGTCACTTTGGTAATTACTAATTTTATTGAGAATATTAAATTCTTGGTGATGCGATGCAAATTGAATGAATCTTATTTACTGAATAATTTGAAAAAATAAAATTTT
>CAZRLL010000229.1:0-5570 GCA_964600735.1 uncultured archaeon | reverse complement strand
ATTTCTCACTGACAAATAATACACCTTCTCAATCATGTTATGTATTCTGATACTCCTACCTTTCGACTCCATATCTTCATTTTTATCCCTCTTCATCAGCATTCTCTTCGATATACAATATTTAAACAGTATTTAATATGCAGCCCTCTCAATGGTAAACTAACTTCATCGGATTTTGATGCACTTGAATTCTTTTTGAATTCTATTTAAAAACATTAACACATGCTAAGAAGGAAGAATATATTTTTCACATAAAATCCAATTTCCGATGGGTAACTGTTAAGTTTATATCAATTGATTTATTTAAGTAGAATATTGATTAAAAAATTCTTAATCCTGTTAATTCTAATTCTATCCTTATTTGCATTTGTACAAGCTACACCACTCAATCCCTATTCTGGGACCGGTGACTGGATTATAAATATAGGTGAGACTATATCAGACATGGATATCACGGTTTCTGGAAATATAATTATAAACAGTGCAGATAGGGTTTCTTTTGTCGATAACAATCTGACCTTGGATGGTACGATTGTAATTCAACAGGGATCCCATTCATTCTTGAGGAATAATATAGTATCCAACTCAGGTAATGTCATCTATATTGATAATCCATCAACCAGCAATACTTTTGAAAATAATACCATTGCAGGTACAGTAAATACTGCCATTAGAATAATGAATTCAGATGGCAACCAGTTTGTCAATAATTCCATAAATAACTTGGGTCTGGCAAGTTATGGATTCTATATCTATCAGTCTAATAACAATTTATTGGAGAGAAATAAAATCTATACTTCAGGTGTTTATGGATTATATCTGCTAAATTCCAATAATTCAGTAATATCTGATAATACCATAGTTGGTGGTTTGAATACCGATAGCTATTCATTGTATGAAAAAAATAGCCAAGATAATCTATTCGCAAATAATCTGGTTTATAGTAATTACTCCATCCCATTAATGATCTCTGGTGTTTCATCCAGCAGCTATCAGTATAATGATGTCCAATCCAGTCAGTCAAATGCAGTGTTTGTGACCAATTCGGATACTATCAACCTGATCAATAACACTCTTAGCAATACCAATGTCTATGGGCTCTCCAGTCTTTCTTCTGATAATTTAGTGCTGATAAACAATACAATCAGATCGGAATGGGGAATATTCATCAACGAGGGTGTATACCACCAATATTCCAATAATATATTGACCAATACGAATACCAGCTTTGCCATTGGTTATTTACAGAACTCTACATTTGTTAACAATCAACTAAACACCGAGGAAACCGGATTTGATATTGCAAATTCAAATTTTATTTACGTTTCAAATACTAATTCCATATCAAAACAATTTGTTAATCTGGTTAATAGTCATGACAATGATTTCGCTAATAATGATGCTAATACCTCCATAGGGGTAATTATGGATACTTCGCATAGAAATAACATAGAGTCAAATCACTTTTACAATAGCAGCAAGACTGTCCAAATACTGCAATCCAATTATAACACGATTAACAACAATACATTAGAAGCAGTGGATGGAGTAAAAATTCAGAATAGCAACCAAAATACGATATCAAATAATACTATAAAAGCCAACAACCGAGCAGTATCAATTACCAATAGCGATTCGAACAATATTGCCGATAACAAAATAACAGTAGGTTATGATGGGATTTACATAAGTGGATCCCAGATCAACAGAATCGTTGACAATGATATAATATCAACTGATGGCAGTGCTATACTAATTAAAAACGCAGAGAATTGGTACAAGAAAAACTTGGTGTCAAATAATACCTTAGAGTGTACCGGGATTACTGTATTCTTGGATCAACCTAACCATGGGATAACATTTACAAACAATACCATTATGGGAGAATTATACCTGCACAACTCTTTGTACAATGATTTTTTCAATAATACAATTTTTGGTGTAGTCAGACTTGATATGGGTTCGAGATACAATATATTTAGATACAATGATATTAAATCAGATGAAACCACATTGCAGTTGGAAGCCAGAAGTAATAATAATGAATTCAGCAATAACAAATTCGAATCTATAAGCAATAAGTCGGTATACATCCACATTACTGAACCCAGCGTAAATAATCAGTTTTCAAATAATATATATTCTGGCAAAGTAGACGGATTGATATTGCTAAACCTGATGAACGAAACCGCAACAGTGGGTGAGATATTACATGTCAATTCCACTCAGAATGTGAGATATCAGTTCAAGGGATTTGATTCAGCAGATGCAGATTCAAATACTATCATGGTTACTCATCCTGAACAGACGATACTGGATATATGGACTAAATCAGATCTCAATAACATTAACAAAAGGACCTATCAAATCACGGTTAGTAAAGAATTTACCTCGCCTCTTATCGCCCAACTCAATACAACCTCAATTGTGGAGGAAGATGAGGAATTTATACTCATGTGGAATGCTACTGATATTGCACCCAACAGGTTCGAGCTGTTCCGGAATGAAACACTGATCTACCAAGGTAGTTGGAATAATTATAAATCAATCATTTATCGAGGAACAGCGACCATGGGATATCACATATACAAATTGGTAGTTTATGATACGTCTGGAAACACAGAAAATCGATCTGTAGTAATAGAAGCATTAGACAATAAAAAACCAGTGCCAGTGTCATATGAAAAAGAAATTGAAGTAACCGAGGGTAGTGATACTAAGATTGCTTGGTCGATCACAGATAAGCATCCCGATTATTACGAAATATTTGTAGATGGTATACAGGTTGCAACTGATATTTGGATTTCTAGTGAGGAAATATCATTCAACTATGTGGCTAACAACCCAGGTAATCATGAAGTTAGGTTGGAGATCTATGATAGCAGTGGAAATAGTTTAAGCCTGATTACCACAATAACAGTTACAACAAAAGAAGATGTGACTACAACTACATCATCACAATCAGAAAACTCCACTAAATCAGAATCACCCGTTATGCTATATTTATTAGTCGCATCACTAATTCTAATAGTTATTATCAGACGAAAATTTAGGTTTTGAGGAATGGCAAGAAAATAAGTAAGTATCATTGTTTGGTTTAATAATTAATGAGACCTTAGCAGGTTTTTAGTTTACTCCTCCTAACGATAATAAAAATAACAAAAATCGAAAAAACATAATAATGAAAAATACTGATATCCTCCGAAATTACTCCGGTAGACGGACCGAATGAACCCGAAAAAGTAGATCCAACAGAGGTGGAAGAAGTTCCAATATCAGTAATTGTATTATCAGTAGTAAACAAACTGGACTCTTTTACATTGATTAAATGACTAATGCTGCTAGAATGACTGAATCCGTCAGTAACAACAATATCTAGTAGGAAATCATCACTTTCATCAATAATAACAGAAACTTGATGCAAACGATCGGTTAGTTTAGTAATACTAGTACTAATTTCATTTCCATCCACTTTCACACTAACCTGATCCAAAAATCGTTCCGTTACCAAGAATACAAACTCGGTGGGACCATATATTTCCAACAGGGGATCAAATTGTATATCAATTTCTGGAGATAAATAATCAGACCTGATATTCCTGAAAATATATTCATCATCAGAATAAATATGAGCCGAATACTCATCGTCCTTGGATATACTATGATTGAAAGAATATGTATCAGTACCAATATTAACAAAATCCATCTGATAGCCTATCGTGAAAGGACCAAGAGATAGATACATTTCAGGATCACCATCGGAAATTATTTCGCCCTTAAGCAGGCCAAAAGAACTACTTATATTACCAATAGATAATCTATTTTCAGATGCTAGCCACTGAAAGGTATTATTCAAAAAAATACGATTTTTTGCCTCATTGTCATATGGTGGAGTTATACAAGCAGAGGAATCAATGGCACAATTATCCATCCAGTAATTTGACGAGCTAACTATAACCCTACCTGCAGACGGCATGTCATAGGACATTACACCTATCTGGTAATCATTTCTCACCAGTACATCACTCCATAAATCATTCTCATCAATCATTTGCAGATAATTACCCTTATAGGTGACCTGATCCACATTCTTGCCAATAATTGAGTTGTTTAGAACTATCATAGTATTTATTGTACCGCTGATATAATTATTTTCATCATATGCTATTTCGTTTGGCTTGATATTCCAATTTGCCAGTAAACTATCAATTGCATAAATATCTGTTGAGAATTCGGAATAGTCATTGCCAATGGTATAATATCCCATGAAATCAATAAACACACTACCCCCACCCGCAACAAAATCATTTATCACAGACTCGATGGTCGCATTCCACATATCCACTCCTTCATCCCAGATGGTGACTGGCAGTAGATCGGGTAGCCATAAAATATCAATTCCCACCAAAGAACTAGTCGATAAATGATCAAAATTTTCTTTAATCACAAAACCGTTTTCCCAGAGGAATTTCAATGCAGATCCAGTCTTAAAACCAAACATTCTATCAGCAATTACCCATTTATTAATAACCGGATCCAATCGTTTCCAATCAAAATCAGTGTATTTCAAATCAAAAAGTATTGATCCAAGGCAATCACGCACAACATTCACTTTGATACTCAATTCAGCAGTCTTATTCGAATCATCACTATAAAATTTCAAACTGCCATTATAAATCCCAAATAGGGTGCTATTGGTACTGGAGATAACCAAAGGCAGTCTTTGGTTCTGTCGAGTAATATTACCAGTCTGTTCTAATACAATTGATATATTCCCAGTTACATTTATCTTAATCAATTCTGGTTGCATAGAGGTAAACAGCCGTGCATAAATATCCTGATCACAACCCCGGTTATGTTGTACCTGGAAATCATAAGGAATATTACTGGGAGTAACTTGAATGGAGTCAAATCCATTATTCACAATATCCAAGAAAGTAGCAGAGAAATTTGCCAGACCGTGCCCCACAGAATACTCATCAATCAATCCAACAGGTAAAACAGCATGATCCATGAGCTGAGACTTCAACCCATCGGGTGTGTACGTTATATTATAATAGTTAAGCCCAGAGATTAATACAGCAATTGCCCCTGCAAATAAAGGGGAGGCAAGGGAAGTACCAGACCGTACTCCGATATTCGATGAAGATATTGCAGCTAATACCGAAGCCTGTTCTACAAAATCTGGCTTAGCAATCTGGGAGTGCGTAGGTCCCTCGGAGGTAAAATCTGATAAAGAGTAATCATTATTAATTCCACCAATTCCAAAGGCAAGTTCATGTGACCCCGGACCCTCTGCCGTGAACCTATCATTACCCTCACCAGCCTGTCCATCATTACCTACTGAACCAACCAGGGTAATATTCAGATAATGTAATCTCCTTATTATCGGATCCCAATATTCTGGTTCACCTGAAAAGGAAGTATTGATCACGGTTACGTTACTCTCAATCATAAAATCAAAAGCACCTAACCAATCTCCTGTAACTTGGTTATTGCCCAGAGTACCCATAGACGCAGATACAATATGAGCAGAAATAGCCACGCCGTATCTATCCTTGTTATTCATA
>CAZRLL010000228.1:2902-5581 GCA_964600735.1 uncultured archaeon | reverse complement strand
TAATAAGTTCTAAGTTTATTTTGTTTGCGTAATTTGGAAGGTCTTTCTTTCTGTAATTTCTCTGATTTTTTAAAAATGAAGATGATTTTTGATTAATTGGGTTACCAGCGTTAAAGACTATTAGATCTTCTATTTCATACTCAAATAGTAAAATATTATATTTCAACTTGTAATTCGATGGTACGTGACTTTGAGCTTGTGGAAATTTTGTTTTTGCTATTCCATCTCCATCAAGTATAATTAAAACCCCCATTATTTCAGTTTGTAGCAATACTCTATTCAACTCTCTGGTAATTTTCGGATTACAAAATGCTGAGATCCGTTTGCATGAATGTCCGATATCAGCTGGAAAGAGATTTTCATTTTTCAACCTAGCAATTAATCTGTCAAAAAATAATTTTCCATATGTGTCTTCTAAATATATAACAATTTTTGGCATCTAGGATTTCCCTGAAAGGATTCCCTCAAACCACGCATCTGACTGAGCAAGACCTAAATCATGAAGTTTAATCTTCAAATTTTTAATATTCATTGTTTTTTCAATGATAGTATCACGAAATTGCTTAGAGACAATTCTCAATTGATTTAAGTTAATCATATCTACAATTACGGGAGAATGCGTTGTAAGTATCGATTTAATTTCTCCCAAATTTATTGTATCTACAATAAATTCGATTAATTTCTTATGAAGAGAATTCTCTATTTCGTCAATTAATAATAAACTTGGTTTGGTTTCATAGGCAGTTAAAACGAAAAGCAATTTGTAAAAACCATCAGATATGCTATGCGGTTGAAGTTCTAATCCATCTTCATCGACAAGAAGTAGAATACGACCATCTAAAGTAATGTCAAAACTAATTGAGGAATTGCTGAATTCTCTACGAATAGTTTCTTCTATTAGGGCTGGGAAACGTTTGTTTTTTATAAACCATTGATACAAAATTTCATTCAAATTTGACCCGTCTTCTCTCAATATAACTTGTCTGGTTGGTAATAATGGTTGTCGAATTGTTTTTAGGTCGGGATGCTTTAGAATTGTAATTTGCCGAAAGAATTCTGACAACTCAAAATTTACTGCACTGAATAACGGTCCTAATCCGAAATGCAAATTTGCTTGCTCTTTTATATTTCCACTAATAAAAGGGAAAACGAATGTTTGTCTTGATTTATTAATGTCCAGCATATCAATATTTACAAACGCGAAGTCAGTTGAATATGATCCTGACCACGACCCAATTAAATTAAACAATGGAATGTGTTGACCATTACGCTCAATTTTAATGGTGATTTTTTCTTTTAGTGCATTTAAATCTTCATCTTTGAAGGAGTAGACCAAAGTTTCTTCAAATGGCATTTGCTTGGAAACTTTTTCTAAAAATGCCAAGTCATAAGAGAATGTAAACATTTTATTACTACGTTCGAATTTATAAACATCTGAAACTAACAACTCTTCATGAATTATTGTAAGCTGCCCTAACGGATCCATTCCAAAACTCACAGCATAGGAAATTAAAAAATCTTCCAGTTTAAATCTGAATGCTCCTTCAATATTATTAGAAATATTCTTTTCATAGACTATATTTTGATATCCCCACCAGTCTGCGACTGGATTAAATGGTAATGAGAAACTAGTTAAAGCTGTTTTCATGAATTTGAAAAATTCAAGAATATTTGTTTTTCCAGAAGCATTTGGACCTATTAATACAATATTTTTGCTCAAATCAAGTTTCTGTTTCTTTATGGATTTGAAATTTTTAATTACTACTTCAAATATTTCCATGATAGATCCCTTACCACTGTTTCATTAGCAACCAATATAAAATGTTTTTATATTATTTAACCCTGTTTTCGTATTGATTATACTCAAAAATTTCCTATTAATCAATGATATCTGATCAGCGATCGATTCGATTCACAATTAATAATCTCTCTAGGTTTCATTTTAATATGATTTTAATTTGATATTTTTTTGTGAAGATTTGAGTCCCAATATTACTGAGAAACCACGACAACACCAAATACCACAATGGTATCTTCGAAATTTTTCAGAAGATCGATTCAGTAAAAATGTGAAGAAAAAAAACATGCAGATTATCACGTTGGATAAAAAATTGATGTTCATGGAAAAAGTGGGTAAATTATCCTCGTTTCCAAATTACCATTTGCAACCTTCTATAAGAAAGATTAAAATTAGTCGTATAGCTCAAGAGAGAGGCTATTTATTTCAATCTGCAGACGAAGTCCTTTCTAAGAATGAGAATATTGTTGCAAGACTAATAAATGATCTTATTGAATCTCCGTATTTAGATCCCTTTGCTCATTTACTAAAACCACAGAGTAATTATAAAGAATTTTTAAAATTCCTACACTTTTTGGATATTAGAAGTCCGCGTATGAGAATGTACCTTATACACCTGTATGATCATGAAATCGTTGATGCAAATAATAACGTAATTATGAAAGGCAGAATTCCTTTAAACTCTTACGATTTAAAGATAATACATTCATCAATTATTGAGAATACGAAAATTGACCCTTATGTATTTTATGAGTTTTTGAAGAAGATACAATACACTGATCCTGATGGAAAAATAATAAAACTGAAAAATCCCATTGGTGCTGCTGATTTTCCTAGCTACCTTAAAATGCATCTTAAAAAGGGTATAAAAGACCAAAAGG
>CAZRLL010000228.1:0-2892 GCA_964600735.1 uncultured archaeon | reverse complement strand
AATACATGATTATAAAGCTTTGAATGAACGGTATAAAAGACCAAAAGGAACCTTCTTACTACAGGACGCATTTCCCAATTTTAACCCGTAACAATACAAATATTCCTTTCATCATTGGAGACACACTATCAATAAAAGTTGAATTCACTGATTGTCAAGACTCGATTCCATTACTATTACCAATTTCACCAAAGTATGCCATTGCTTTGCTTTCATTACAAGATAGTAAAAATTTTACAAGTAAAACTGTGGAAAACAATCGAGCTCCAATAATTGAATTATATGAAGCGGATGCAATTAAAGAATATAATAAAACAATGGCTGAATCAGCCGTCCGTTACGTATACACATCTGATCAAAATGTATTAATCCAAATTAAAAATAATTTTCAATCCATGGTCTTGCCGAAATCGATTATCAAGTCCAATAATTTCTGAGACACATGTCTGTAGCATCGTATATATCAAGTGAATGATTTTCGTTTACAATTCTGTGCTCCTTACATTAACGTAGAGGTAATCTCCTGATAACTTCGAATACTAAATAATATGTGATTATCAATATGTATGTTGAGAGTATCCTGCCATTTGTACTCTAGGTATGCCCAAATAGAAAAAGGAAGTAGAAAGATAATTGGTTCAAAGGACCAGGAATCTACAAGAATTATGCAGACGAGAAATGATCCAATAATTAAAACTGATGCTACTTTGCCAGACGGGGGAATTTTATGTTCCTTGTGGTGATCTTTCAAATGATCATGCAACTGCTGGTACTTGAAGTATGGGACAATATACGGGAATACAAAATAAAGTAAGAGCATTAAACCAGGATCCTTGCAGCGTAATTCAGACCCATGGGTAGCTTGAGTTAAATCCTTGTAGTCATTAAAATTCAAATACGTATAAAGCATACTGGCAGCACCAGTGATCAAGATTCCAATAATAAATAGGAGAATGTATTCAAAATAAAACTGCTCAAATTCAAACATGAGAAAGAATGGGATCAACCAGAAATCAATGAAAAATAAGTAAACCAAGTAATTGCGTTTAGAAGGAAGAAATATGTACGATGGAGGTAGTTGTGGTCGATATAGTGACTGAGGAGACACTCTGTTAATAATAATGGTGCTTCAAATATAAATGTGTTATTGCTCAAATGAGAAGGGTCTTAAAAATTTGAAATTATATTATGCATAAAAAATCTTTTCGAATCACCTGTTTCTAGATAAAATTTAATTTCAGTCATCCCGAGACAATCAAAATGCTTAGCGATTTTAAATGATGTTTAACAATAAATATTATCCTCATTAATGCCCTATAAAATCGATGTAGTATTTCCCAACCCTGAGTATTTCAAATATTAAAAAAAATTGATAAAGATGACAATGAATTATATCCTAATCAATTGATCGAAAGAAAAGCAGAAGGATTTGATGAATTTGATCAATTGATCTCACTTTATTAAGAACGCATAAATGCGAAAAAAATATTGTGAAAAATCCTATGAATATTTTAATTAAACCACTTACTCAAAATTCTCCCAAGTACTTATTTGATTTATATGGCGAGCATATACAAAATCATGGTTTCAAATACTGATTTTTCAATTGATCAATTTTCCAACTCTTTTGAAAAATCAATTAAAGATCAAATGGAAAATTTTTCCAAATTTAATTTACAGGATATCAATCTCGATTATGTGGCATATGATGAAAATCGGAATAATAAAAATCGAACTCCTTTGGGCTATGGTTCTGTAAAGGTAAAATTGACTAAAAATTCATTTCCAACCCATTGCTATACTCATATCTATGTAAAAAATGGAAATAATGATGTTAAGGTACAAATCCTCAGATTACTGATAAAATCTGTCCAACCAACTCCTATAACAACCTTATTCTTCTTTGTGGAAACGTTAGAGGAAAAGGAATTTTATGAAAAAAATAAAGGGATAGTTGTTGAAGATGGAGCTAGATATGAATTGAAGTTATCAAATAGTGTAAGATCACAATTATTATCGTTGATTCAAGGAGATAAACGGATTAAGATTAAGGTGATAATCAATCCAAATAAAAAAGAATTACTCAACTTTGTTCAGATTTACAATGAAGCTAATATGGATCAACCGAGTGGAAATGCGACTCGGCAACCCTCGATCCTTGATACAGACACTTTTTTCCATTCAATTTATTCATCTAGCAAAGATATTATTATGGGATTTGCCTATTACGAGGATATTCCAGCAGGTATAACGATTATTTCCTTGACCGAACATAGGCACAACCATGCATATCAACGCTTTACGGGAGTACTTCGTAAATATCGTAGTAGAGGAATTGCTAAAAGACTAAAGGTATGGGTAATTTCTTATTTAATCGATAAATTTCCAGAAAGAAAAATATTGGAAACAGAAAATCTAGATGAAAATGTAGAAATGAGAGTAATAAATGATAAACTGGGATTTAAACAGGTTTCCCCTCAAATTACAATTGAGATCCCAATTAAATTATTACAATAACAACTTAAATTTAATATTAATAAAATTAATACTCCAAAAAGTATTGCAAAAAATTAACAAAATAATTGGGTTTTTAAAAATCGATAAGTGTTTCTATGGTAAAGAATGTTTAATAAAAAACTAAATTCATTACAATTGTAAATGCGTACATTAAAACAATAATGAAAATTGGAGAAATGAACAACAACGCTAACGAACCGAAAAACAACCAATCGATTGAATCACCCTGAATAATCGGTAGATCTTCAGGATATCTTCGATTGAAAATTACATATATCATTATGAGAAAAATAGAAAGTAACAAGCCAGTAAATGATATTAATAATAATGTCTCTCTAATCAATACATTTCTCTTTTGTTCGTTAGTGGATCCAC
>CAZRLL010000227.1:0-5596 GCA_964600735.1 uncultured archaeon | reverse complement strand
AGCACGATAGTATGAGACTGTTATATAGGGAGACAAAACAGTATTTTTTACGAAATAATAAACTATTAGGCCTAGGACGAGGGTCGACACAGGTTAATTTATACAAATTATTTGTCGAACGATTTTTCCAACTTAAAAATCAAACTTCTCATACTTATTTTACAATTATTATTCCAGGAGGTATTTTGGGAGACTTAAGCGGTAAGCCCATAAGAGAAAAGGTTTTCAATGAGAACCAAGTCAGTGATATCTTAGAAATTATTACTGGAAAATCGTTTTTCCCAAGGGTTCATTCTGGTTTATCCTGTGTTATATTATCTGCAACGAATGGAAGGACTGAAAATTATGATATCTTCGCTAAAATTAGAAATCCTACCGATTTAAAATTAGTAAAGGTAGGTCAAAGTGGAGTTCATTGCAACCGTTCCTTAATAACAAATTATTCAGAGGATCATTTTCTGGTTCCTATGCTGAATACTCAAAAAGAAACCCAAGTTCTCAAGAAAATATATAAATTTCCTATTTTAAATAGCGAATACTGGACTGCGAGTTTTACTGAGGGATTTCATAGAAGAGATGATTCAAAATATTTTGACAGTATTAAGACAAATTATCCATTAATTGAAGGTAATGCCTTGGCTAGGTTCGGAGTTGAAAAAGTTCTTACAAAATACTATGTCGATCCAAAGAAGGTTGATTTAGCAACCTATAAACGGACTAAGACATTCAATCATGAGTACATTGGTTGGAGAGATATCTCCGGAAATGATTACAGAAGAAGAATGTATGCATCATTATTCCCAAAGAATTCTGTGACTAGTGATACTGTATTCCACCTCTATAATATCCCAAATAATACCTATCGATTTGTATGTGCCTGTCTTAACTCGTTAGTTATTGAATTTCGAGTCCGTCAAGTTGCGTATGGGTTACATGTCAGAAGGTACGTTGTAGGCCTGTTACCTATTCCACAATTTAATAAGAGTAACAAATTAATTTTAAAAATTGAAGAAAAAGTGGTTGAATTTGAACCAATAGGGGATAAATGGGCAAGGAAGAATTTTGGAGCCACAATTCGACAAAGAATTCAAAACGAATGGGAGCATACAGAAAAGCTGGCTGAAATTGATGCATTAGTTGCCTTGGTTTATGATTTAAATATGGGTGATTTCAAAGTTGTCCTAAATGCCCACCCCAAAGTCTGGAGGGAATACAAAGAAAAATGTGTATACTACTTTGAGAAATATGTGAAAGAGCTTGATTTGGAAAATGGATTCTTAGCTGACGATACTGGTATTTCATTTGAAAATGATCCAGTATATTCAGGAGCAGTGAAGACTTGACAAGGGATTTGAAAAGCACCGGATTTGATTTTGAAAATACCCGAGGATTTTTCACTGCCGATGAGAAGAATTTTCTTGAGGATTTTTACAAACCATTTCTTAATCAATCTGTAAGATATATACGACATACTGGATTTATTGATCGCTATCGATTGGAAGAAGAAATTCCTTATTATGCAAAATTTGGAAAAAATGGTAAGGTTGAGATAATTTCAAGTCATAATATCCCCGATGATGTACTTCAAGAGATTGCAGAAGGAGAGAGTATTACAAGCAATGATTCTTTACTTTCCCATCTTAATGATAAATTCGATACATTTGTTGAAAAGAAGAGTATTGATGAATTGAAAAGTTTAGTCAGATTATACCATCTAGTTGCTCTTAAACGGGTTGAAATACGGATTGCACTTGTTGATAATGAGATGTACAATAGTATGCACATGTTTCATCACAAGGTGGCACTTTTCGAGGATGAGTCTGATCAACGGGTTATGTTATCGGGTAGTGAGAATTTAACCAAGGCAGGTGGCCTGTATAATTTTGAGCATCTTAATATCTATTACTCTTGGGACAATACATTAAATCGCAGGTATATTGAGCCATTTCTCAACAAACATCTGGCTTACTGGAAAGGAGAAATTACCGGTTGCAAGATAATATCTGGTACTGATGCTATTAATTTATTCAAGTCTATCATTATTTCCAATGAGAAATCAGTTAAAATTCTGAAAGAAATTGAGAGAGATTTCAAGGCAGATGATATACTTAGTAGAGAATGGGTGATCCGTGGTGTTGCGGAGCTAATATTGAAAATACTAGCAAGTTCAGGTTCAGATTTTTCAGGTATCGGTTCTGAAGGTCAAATAGAAAGATTGCTAAAGGCATTACTGGTTCAGCCAAAAACTTGGTACCTTAATCTTGCCAGTAGGCATTATGATGAATTTATCTTCCTCAATCCGGGTAAGATAAGCGACCTCAATTTATTTGCCCATCAGATTTCTGGGGCTATACAGCTGGTAAATGCATTAAAAAAATATGATACTGTAGTACTTGCGGATAATGTAGGTCTGGGTAAGACACGTACTGCATTAATGGCTGCATGGTACATGTTAAATCAAGGTAATGAAGACGCAATTGAAAAACTGACCATCCTTGCCCCTAAAAAGATACATAATCAATGGATACAGGAAATCGCCAGATTTGGATTTCATCCAAGTCAATTCCTGTTGGAATCAAGGGATAAATTATCAATAATGGATCCTGATGATCAGGCAGTTTCATTTATACAGAATGCTGATCTGGTTATTATTGATGAAGCTCATGAGAAATTGCGTAATCATCAAAACAAAACCTATCAGACTTTAAATCATATCGCCACCAACTCTGGGGCTCAGGGTCTATTACTCACAGCTACTCCACTTCAGAATACTGTGACTGAACTCTACAATCTGGCTGCCCTGTTTGGAAATGAAAATCTAGGTAGGATATTTCATATCAAGGGGAAGAAACAGAGGAAATTGTTTGAAGGTAATGAGAAATTAGTTCGTGATCTTTGGAAAAAAACCTATTTACAAAGAACAAAGTATCTAGTAAAAAAAATAAATGAGCTCAGTGAAACAGAGGAAATGAGATATGAATATGCTGAAAGGGAGATATTCATTTCTAATATTCAATTAACCAGTCTGGAAGAAAATGCCATCTCCGATATCATCGATGGTATTTTAAGATTAAGCATGCCAGTTAACACTCCTCTCAGGTTCTTCGGTTTGGGATTGATCACCAATCGTGAGCGGCTGGATTTCTTCTCTGATCGTGATAATCGGAATAAAAAAGCTGCTGTTGCTCCCATGACTGGTAATCATCTGGTAAAGGTGACATACTTAAAACGACTGGAATCTTCCTTATTTGCATTTATCACTTCCATTTTCCGTCTAAAGAATCGGTTGAGCATGTTTAGTGAAAAAATACAAAACATGGATATCAATGACATACGGGATTTCTTAAGGGAAAAGGTGATAAAGGATGAAGAAAGGGAAGTCAGAGTAAAAGATGATGATGTTCTGTACTATTCAGAGACTGCCGTTAGAGATAGTGTACTTATCAATGAGATAAATCAATTTATTAATTCATTGGGAACGGAGGAACTAAATGGACATGTAGAATCGATTATCAGGGCGATTGAGGTAGATCTAGAACTTATCAAACACCTGTTGGATAGAGCAAGTGAATTGATAAAGGAGGATCAGAAACTCAAATATATTAGAGAAAGCATCTCAAGTATTCTGGATAAGGGTGAAAAGGTAATTGTATTCAGTAGCTATGATAGCACCATCAGATATGTCTTTAGTATATTAGTAGATGATCATGGGGATAATATCGGTTTTACCAGTGGAGCTGCTGCTAAACAATTATTTATTGACCTTGCTAATTCATATGGATTTACTCCTGTTAAAGATCAGAGTTATATTGGACGCACTCCGGTAAAACGAGAACTGGTGGCTAATTTATTCGCCCCAATTGGTAAGGAAATATTGGTCGATGGAGTGATAACTGAAAATCTGGGGGATAAGTATTTTGAAAAGGCAAAACATATGGTAAAAGATAGTGAGTTTAACATCTTATTGGGAACAGACACTATTGCTACTGGTCAGAATTTTCAGGATGCGACTAATCTTATAAATCTCGACCTGCCATACAATCCGATGACGCTAGAACAGAGAATCGGTAGGATCGACCGTCCGAGATTGGTTGGTACGACTGACTTTATTCATATATACAATTGCCTTGTAAGCTCTAAGTTACTGGATGAGACTATTTCAATATTAGAGATATTAAAAGAAAAATTAAAAAATATATATAAATTAACAGATTTCGACTCCCAGATATTAAGTAATCTAGAGCTATTAAAATTAATCCATGAGAAGAGGGGGCAGGTTGATTCGAAAATTCAAAGAGAGATCAACATATCCAAGGAGATGGAGGAGTTCATTCAGGATATCGAGAAAATTGGATTTGATGATGTTGATCTGTCTAGGGAGGAGACCAATGCATCTATTGATTGTTTAAAGAAAATTTGGATGAGTAACGAGCGACCTCATCAAATAGGATCTTTTCCGGTATTCACTTCCTTTGCCTATCCTGATTTCGAAGATAACGCAGTTGGATTTATACTGGAAATCGACTATCAGAATGATGTGGGAAATGATGTTAGTGCTGAGGTGATAGAGGGAATGATAGTGGAGAGTGATACTCCGGTAAATGGTAATGGATTTGTGATGAAGAGTGATGTAATCGAGGAGGGAAAGACATTGTACTATTACAATGGTCTGAGTTTCGTAGAAAAATTGATCAGAAGGGCTGCCTATTCAGAATTTGATACTGTTGATATTAATATCCATAAATTTCTCCCATTCTTGGATTTCATGGAGTCTATCGTACAGTCTAGACACGAATCAATATTGGAGGAGTACCGAGAAAGATTCAAGCCCATCAGGTCCACTGCAGATGATAGAAGAAAAATACAAATAATAAATATTATCGAGACTTATATTGATGAGTATTGGGACAGCAAATATTCTATGTATATTGATGAATTGCAACTTGAGGAGACAATGAATGCCATTGAGCAGTATTATGTCGATCTGCCTAGAGATACCAAGGATCTGGTCGATAGTATTTTAGTTACCCCGGAGAGGTTTTTTGATGAATTTGATCTGTTTTATCAATACTTGGTGAAATTTGATCCTGATAGATCAACTGATGAAGAAGAGGTAGTTGGTATTCTACCTACCAATATAATTGTTAGACTTATTGCTATTTATTTCAGTATTAATGCCTAGTCCTTTCACGTATTTGGAACTTGCTTGTAATTTGTTAATCATTGTATATTAGTATGATCTGGGATGGCTGTAATCAGATCAGACTTCTTATTTTAACCAATATTTCGGCATATTGTAATAGTATGTCTGTTGGATGGTAGGTCTTCACATTCTCTCTCACCCGGCTGTATTCATGAGTTATCAGTCCTATGTCATAGAATTCTTTCAATCGCTTATAAAGTGTATTTGGTACAAATTTATTCTGTTCGGAAAGGTAATCTCTAAATTCTGAAAAGTGTATCAGCCCTGCTGCCAGACATTCGATTATCTCCATTGCACAGCTTCCCCTCATAAGCTCCTAATACTTTAAATGTATCAGCCCTGCTGCGATACCTTCGATTATCTCCACTGCACAACTTCCCTTTATAAGTTCCA
>CAZRLL010000226.1:0-5663 GCA_964600735.1 uncultured archaeon | reverse complement strand
TCTGCTATTATTAGTTTATAGGTGTCCAAACCTAACTTTTATTGTGAATATCAAAAATCCCAAAATAATAGGATCCTCAATTATCATCCTGTTACTGGCTGTAGTTTCGATTTATATTTTCTCGGATGATGCTAAACAAAAGACATTGGATCTTGAACAAGAGAATTTGGATCATGAAATCTCATTAAGAGATTATTGGCCAACAAGAGGATGGCGAAGTTCAACACCCGAAAATCAATCTATGGATGGAATTTTGTTAGAACAATTGCATTCACATATTTTAGACAACGTTAATTCTATCGATACAATGCTCATAATAAAGAACGGTTATATCGTGAGTGAACACTATTACAAATCGTTCTACGAGAACATTCCACACAATGTTTATTCCGCGACGAAAAGTTTCACTTCAACCTTGTCAGAGCTCGATTTCAGATTATAAACCGGATCCTTCATAGTTTCTACACCTAAAAATAATTCAGAAGCATACAATTCATTTCAAATTGATTCGATGATCGACTTACTTGTAAGTTCAAAATATATCTTGTCAATACAAACTTCCTGTGCAGTTTATGATATTGTAGGTTTATTATTGTTTCCTAAGAAATTTTCTTAAATATAATTTATTAATATAAATTCTCATGTTTGATACAATAAAACCATATATGTCAGATCATATGATATGATAATGGGGACTAATCCTCCAAATATTGAACAATCCGATCATCAATATATGTTATCTGAATTAAAAAAGATAAATGATTTATTACAGGAAAACCAGGAAAAACCACAGGCATGTATACTCTGGGACTTGGAAAATATAAACCCAGGAGAAAAATCATTATTTGTAGACGGGTTAATCGAGTATGTAAGCAAATACGGCAAAATTACCAAGTCCAAGGTATTTGGTGACTGGTCAAATTCTGCAATTAACAAGATGACCCAGGTATTATCCGCGAAATCATTCGAGATGATACACGTACATGCGGTAAAAAAGAAGAGCTCAGCCGATATAGAAATGATTACTACAGGTATAGAAACAGCACTACAAAATCCGAAACTCAGCATGTTCTTTCTCATCACAGGTGACTCAGATTTTCGATCTCTGGCAAATTCACTGAAAAGAAGTGGAAAGGAAGTGTATATTGTGTATGATAGTAAAAGAGTATCCACAAAATTACTCTCTGCAGCAGATGATTATATCGATTATCGTCAGTTAATTCCAGGAGAAGAAGAGGAGGCCAAGGAGGACGAGATTGATGAACGTAGCATCGATGAAAGAATAAAAGAAAGTCTTGATCTGTTGTCTGAATGTGTTTTAACCATGGAGACACAGGGATCGAAAACATACTTGAGCAGTGTTAAGGTTAGAATGAAGGTATTTAATCCTTCATTTGATGAAAAAAAGTTGGGATTTTCCCAGTGGTCAAAATTTGTAGAAAGAGGTGTAGTCGAGGGAGTTATTAAAGTGGTGGAAAAAGAAGGAGACGCTCTAATAAGGAGTGTGATTCCAATACAAGAAAGTAGCATACCCTACCAAGAAATTATCAATGTGCTAATTGGTTTGGATGAGGGATCAAAACCTGAATTTCACCTATTTTCACAGGTAAGTGAGAAATTAAGCGAAACTGGATTTGATTATAAAAAACATGGCTACAATCAATTCAAGAAATATCTACTTGATTTGGAGACCAGAAATATAGTAGAAACTAAGGCAGAGGGTTTGGATCATTCTGTTAAAAGAGTAATAACATGAAAAAAATTTTGCTACACAAAGTTTCACAATCACCTCATAAGATTGTAATTTCATGAGTTGAAAATGTGTACAATTTTAATATTCAGTAGTTTAAATACTCAAACGTCTATGGATGTTATTGGAGTAAGGACACACACTTGTATGTATTTCAATTCTCATTAGGGTTACGGGTATTACGTCATCTTTGAAAGTCTGTTGTAAGACCTTATGAGAGGAAAGGCACTTCAGATTAGGTAATAATGATCTGAAGAGAGACGGTTTAGGAAAGCAAAATGAGTGTTGATGGATCCTGAAACAAGTCTTTATGGGTATATCCCGTGATGATGGGGCTCAAGTCAGTAGTCCTAATGTAACATCCTAAGATTTACAATGATAGTTACAAGAAAAGTACACATTTTCAACTGATGAGTAAGAACATTATACTTTCCATTTATCAGAAATAGCGAAAATTAAAAAAAGGATAACAAGAATGGTGGTCAATAAATAGACTGAACTACCTTTGAACAGATCATTCGATTTTAGAATAGTTTTAAAAGGTAATTCCCTGGGGATAATGATGCTAATTAGGTAATTTTTTCAATTCCACGATCTAGTATTCCCACAATCATCCATGTATTCCCATCTTTAGCAAAATGAATATAGTTTGTATGTAGACCAGTTGAATCAGGCATAATCATTTGCCAATAAATTTCCGCAGTTGCTGTTACATCCCCAACTTCAAGACGTTTAATTTCTTTGAATTTATGGGTTACATCAAATCCTTCCTTTCTTGCCTGTTTTAAACCATTAATCGTATATTTTATTATATCTTCTTTGGATGAAATCAATATTTCATTATCGTTACCTAAATTTATTCTCACAGCCTTTTCATACCATATTTTCTCAAATTCATCTCCATCAGTATTTTGTAAGCAATTAATATATCTTATAATCAATTCTTCTATTAATTTCTCTTTATTTTCTTTATTTTCATTTTTAACTTTTGTTAAACTAAAATCCTTGTATTTTTCATTTATTTCAATACCTCTATCAAGTTGACCAACAATCGTCCATTGCCGGTTAGATTTCGCTAAATTATAACAACTCCAATGTTTTTCTTCCCCAGTTTCCCATATCATTCTCCATTCTATTTCGACCGATGCAATAACATCCTGGATAGTTTGAGAGCATATATTATCAATGTGAAATGTAATATCTAATTTCCTAACCTTTTTACTGAATTTTTTCAATCCGGGAGCGATTTCCTCTATTGTGGCGCAATAAATTTCATTATCATTTTTGAGACCAATACGCATTGCATCCTTATGCCAAACATTTCAAACTCTTCTATATCTCCCTCTAACAAGGAGTTATACATTCTAATCACAACCTGTAACACAGATTTTAGTTCTTCATTCGTTTCATCAGATTTTGAATCCAGAAATAAAATCCTTTTATTTAATTTTATCATAAAAATCCTCTACACTTAATTTAAATTAATCGCATGAAATGCTTTAAGAGACATATTATGTTATTGATTGACACATTTTTATATTGATAGATCGTATTATTCAACAATCAATTGGATTATTTATCTCAATTCAAACCAATTGATATGTGGAAGAAAAATTCCAACTCATTTAATTTGTTCACTCAAGGGATAAATACCATTGAAAGAATGCCCAGCGGTATTATTGTCATATTCTTATTAATAAAATTATCAAGCCATAAGAACCCATCAATTATTATTAAATATTATAATATCAAAATTAAAAATTATGAGGAAAGATTCCCGACTATCATTCAGAATTTCACCTGAACTTAGTAAACGGGTGGAACTTACCATATCTTCAGATCCAAACATAAGAGATAGATCTGATTTTGGCACCAAAGCAGTAAATTTCTATCTGAACCATTTAAAAATATCCGAAAACGAACAGGATAAAATTTTACAGGCCGTACTGGCACTTGCTAATCATATTAAATTAAATACAACAGAGGTTGTAAAACTAAGGGATATTGGCAAGGTACATGAACCTGCCATAATTGAGCATCCACTCTATGAGTCGATACTGGATCTGAAAGGACGATTTCTTCCAGAAATACAGGAAGAAATAACAAATAAATTAGCAACAGCTGAATATAATGACTTAGATGAAATATTCAAAACTTACCAAGAAAAATTTTTCCTCGAGGGAATTGAGCACAAGAAGAAGCTTCAAGAGACAAAACTACCAACAATATAGACCCTAAAATAAATATTATATTCACATAAATTTGCTCCTTCAATATGTTTAAATATTTGAGACAACATAGTATTATTTGCCTTCGGACAATTTTTATTAGTGCGAAGGCCTCCCTCCCCCCACTTTTTTTTCCTTCTTTACGATCTCGATCGATAAAATATTTTTCATTAGTTCTAATAATCTAGTAATTTTTCATCTAACATGCTAATCATCATTGGACTTTGGTGATGCTTTGGTAAGGGCACAAAATCATCACTTTCCAAAATTTCTCTTGGCATATCCTCAGTATAATTGCATTCAATACACTTTAAAATTAGTTTATTAGCGAAACTCCAACGCTTTTCAATTTTATCTACTTTTTTGATATCTTGTAGCTCAGTTTCTCCAGTTAATTCTTCCTTGAAACTGGCTGGTATTTGCTGATGTTTTGACTTTTTTAGAATATACTCTTCAAAATTATCTACCAAAGCTTTGTATCTCCTAATTTTCAGACGTAAATCATGAATAAAACTTCTTTGTCCACTGTTGAGTTTGAAACCCAGGGCCTTCCGTAATACTGCACTAGCTTGACCGACACTAATTGAGTACATTTTATTCAATTCTTCGGCAATTTTTTGTAATAAAAGTTCAAATCCCAACCTTTCAAGAAACCTTTCAAGGATTTTCTCTTCAAATAAAGTATATAGAGGATAAGGAAACATTGCTTTTTCTTCCTCAGAAAGACTAAAAAGCATTTGTTGAGGAATAAAAACCCGTTCTATCGATTTAGACCATGAACTTTCTATTGTTCTACTTCCCTCTGCTAAACCTGGAGAAAGAATTAACCGTCCGTTTTCAATTTTTTCAGCTTTTTTAATACCACGGAAATATCGTTCACACTCATCCTTTTCCAAAAGAAGTTGCTGAATTGTATGTTTTTTTGTAAATTTCAATAGTTTTTCCATTTGTTCAGTTGTGAGATTATCAGGCATGGGAAACACCTTGGGATTGTCCGGAATATTTCAGGACATTTTAATATGGGTTTTGTTGTATATAAATATTGTCCGGAATATTTCAGGACATGATACAAATAATTACTTATATTTGTCAAGAAACTCAAAATATATCTTACATGTTTGTTAACAATCTAATAGAATCTCATTGTTTAATATAGACCGTATATATTCTCGATATATTATAAGAAACGTACTTTTATATTTCTTCCAAGTTAGATAACTTGTGGAAATGCACTCCCTAAAGAATGAGTTAATTTGGTTTAGTGCTTTATTGATCGTATTTGTATCCTTTATAGTGATTGTAGGACGCCCTCAATCATCCGAACTGGTAATAGCTGTTGCAGCCTTTTCGTTCACTTGGTCCATAGGAAGCTATTTTATCAAAAGAATTGATGTTGGTCTTAGAGATCCTGAATCAATAAAAAAAGAACTTAAATGGTATGTTAGTATAATGATTATATTTTTAAGTATATTAGTGATTGTCGGATCCCCAGGATACTCTGACCTCTTAATTGCAACGGCTGCTTTTACATTTATTTGGATCCTTAGGAGTTATCTTGTTAAAAAATTCGCACTTCGTGAAAGCTAAGCTGAATCAAATAGTAAAATTACCCAAATTGTTGTGTGTGATAAGTTCGATACAAATGAGCCCAATATAATTGACTAAAATGAGAAATTAAAAAAAAA
>CAZRLL010000225.1:1924-5663 GCA_964600735.1 uncultured archaeon | reverse complement strand
TTTGTATAACTTTATCTAAATAATCATAATATTGGTTTAACTGTCACAAACCCTCCCCTAAAATATATATTGTCGTGTCGTTCCCATAATACGTATTGTTTGAAATTGTCATATTTTTGAAAACAAGCACTTGGCAAACACTGGGGGAATAGAAAGTATTTCCTTCAATGAGATAGTAATTATTTACCGATATTGTTCCGATAGAGCCCATACAAAGATGGGGAGAGTAACCACCTGCGATAGTAATGGTGTTACCCTTTAATTCAATCAAATCACCTCGGGCAAAAATTCCTTCGTTACCAATTAGAGTATTATTTATGATACTGGCATTTTTGGCATATGTAATTCGTATTGGGAAATATGAATAAATAGTATTATTGAACATCAAGAAGTTGCTTGTATTAGATACAACAACCCCATGCTGACCAGTCAAAAAATTGGGCATAAAATTATTTTTAATTGTAATGTTATAGGCATCCTTTAGATAAACAACATAATTTATATTGGCGTTTCCACCATCGGAAAAACTATTCCCGTCGAATATAAAATTATGATAACCCTCTATTGATACAACTCTTTGTGTTTATATACCCCAATAAAATTGGAATTAAAAAATTTTAGATCACCTGAGTTGATGTAAATTTCAGAATTAAATGTAGATCCATTAAATTCGTGATCTCCGGTGGTAATATTAACGGCATAGTTAAACACACAATTAATAAAAATCGCTGGATCTGGACTGTCAAGAATGACATCAGAATCATAAGTCTGTCCAATATAGGTTCCACCTGTTGAGATAGTAACTGTCTGAAGTGTAATCCTTTCCGGACCGGGTTGCATTCCAAAAACTGTAATGAAAGGAAAAGTTAGAATAAGTGATAAGAAAAATAGTAGTTTAATACTCATAATTTTTTAAAATTTTTCATTGAATATGAAAATTATATTGATCCACTATTCAATATATATTAAAAACAAGTAAGGAAGTTTATTGTAGGAGTAGAATCTCAATAATTCAATTGAAATGCCAATATTTATTAACGTAAAACAATGTAGAACATACTATCATAATTCTAGCCAATTTTTTTCACCTTTGTTTGTGTTTTTAGAATTTGAATCGTTTCCGATCCAACTGTTATATTATTCCCACTATTAATGTTTTCCTTCTTTACAGCTAAAAGTGTACAACTTGAGGGAATTTGAATGGCCTTTGTATGACCATTTTTTAAGGTTGATACATAAAAGTAAGATGGACATTTTTCATTAAATTTCCAAGGAATTATTTCTGTATCTTCCTCAACTTCCAATGAAATATTACTTATTTGCTTAACATTCATTGCGTGTTTCTCGATTTTTGCTCCGCTATCCTCAATAATTAGAAATAGCTGAGTATCAGTCTCCCAAATACTTGCCATTTCTTCTGACAGTAATCCCTTTTCCTCTATCTCTTTGGGTGGATCCATGTCAATATTTGAGATATATTCAGATACTTTCGTATCTTGTTTTGTTTTTGATCGAAATATATTTTGAGATAATTTAAATGGGTCCAAACCGAAAGCTAACCCAGATTTAGTAGAATGTACAGGTTTTAATCCAATAGGATTTTTCCCACCAAGAATATTCTTCCAGGTCGATGTTTTGATCATTTGCTCTCCTTTTTCTATGATCTGCATCTCATCGGCTTGAAGTTCAATTATTTCACCATTTTCTTGTAAGATAATTGATATCGAAGGAATTCTCTTGGAGGAAGCGATGGCCTCATTCAAACTATATGCAGGAACCCACTTATTATCGTATTCAACTAAGTTTATACCGTTAACTTGAGTTCTTTCAGGAATCGATGTTGCTCGAATTGAGAGAACCTGTTCTATTGGTAGGATAAATGAAGTGTTATCAATCGAAGCAAGAATTGAATCCTCGCTAATCGTTAACTTCGTATCTATAATCTCACGTTTTGTAAATTGATCTTGTGAAACTGATATAAATTCCCTCCAGCGTGCCCAATTTTCAGTAATAAATTTGCCATCGATTGAATCCTTGATTATATCAAGTTCAAGTAGAAATATGTAATTTTCGCCAATTTTGGCAATATTCCTAAAAGGGACATTTACTCTGCTATCTTGAGAAGTGAATAATTGCAGATCCGATTTTTCGATTGTATATATTGATTTACAGCTGATTCCAAATCGTCCTACTGAAGATTCCGCAATTACTAAAATTGCTTTATCTTCTTTTGATTGTTTGATAGCAAGCCATTTAGAAAGATCAATTACTGCTATGTTTGTGTTCAGGTAATGATATATTCCGTCAACCCATTCCGGACTATCTGGTAACGGGGAGATTAATTTGACCTCCGGAAGAATTTCAATTATATTGTTTTCTTGAAATCCAAATAAATATTCACCAATTTCACATACAATTAATTTTTCTGAAATATCACCTTTGGATCTAGCTATATCTGTAATTTCTTGTGTGATTATGTCTTTGGATACAACAGCCCCAAAGTCTTTACTAATGGATTTGTGCCATATCGGCTGAGCAGTTCCCCAATATCTAGCTAGTTTATTTGATATTTCCTTTCGGATAAAATTTGTTAAATGTGTTTTATTTATCCTTAATTTTACCTTTTCATTTATAATGAAGTATTGAGCAGAGGGGACATAATGACTTGAGCTATCTGCAGATTGTAATTTTAAAACAGAGCTTGAAGAGAGATCATATTCTGCAACTATTGGTGAAGGAACTATGATTGCATAATCTTCGTTGTCAGAGCTAGATACTTTTATTAACATTTTATCTGATTCTGACAAGGAATCCTCAATACCCAGGAATTTTGCCAAGTCAATCAATATGCAAACTGTACCTTTAATTTCAACAATTCCGTTGCAATATACCGGTAATTGTTCCACTGGCTTCCCAGAAACCATCTGATGAAATGAATGCTCATTTTCAATATCCAAAATTACATTTAGATTTTCATAATAAATATCTGCAAATTTGGTTAAATCACCATCTGCTTGTTGCATCAGACCTGAAGTACGCATTGAATTTATAATGAAATCTCGGTCAGTAGATAGATAACTCCTCCACACATTCCAATCATTACTTAATGCTTGACCATCAATTGACTGGGACAATTCATCCAAATTCATTAAAAATAAATTTCTTCCCTCATCATCTTGAATGATATTGTAAAATGGAATTTCTGATAATTCGCTATTAGATTCCAATTGTTTAGGCAAATTTGTTGGTTCGCTAATGATTTCAACAGAATCACTTAACATGGCAAATTTTGCGGTTTTTCTTGTCTTAATGACAATTACCAACTGGGTAGTACGCAGATTTTCCTCAATATTTAGCCACCGACCCAAATTAATTAGACCAATACTATCCCCCTGATAATCAAAAACTCCCTGCAACCAATTCGGACTATCTGGCACAGGTGATACAGGTGGAGGCACTGGTA
The DNA here is from genome assembly GCA_964600735.1 of uncultured archaeon. GTDB lineage: Archaea > Asgardarchaeota > Heimdallarchaeia > Heimdallarchaeales > Kariarchaeaceae > LC-2. The sequence goes on along the minus strand of CAZRLL010000225.1, from coordinate 2,200 downwards.
ATATTTCAAACACAAATTCCTCGGGAATTGCAAAACAATAACTTCCAACTTTACTGACCATTAAATGGCCAGTTTTCACTCCAACTGTTGTTACTGCCTCGGATATTTTTGGAACAGTTACAGCTTCTTCAGTTTGAATTAAAGCAAAACTTTTCTTGATATTTTCACTCCAAGAGGGTAATTCTGTTCTCCAAGCATTTGTTAAATGCATGGATATTTCGTTTCGGATAAAATTTGTTAAATGTGTTTTATTTATCCTTAATTTTACCTTTTCAT
>CAZRLL010000225.1:0-1824 GCA_964600735.1 uncultured archaeon | reverse complement strand
GGCCAGTTTTCACTCCAACTGTTGTTACTGCCTCGGATATTTTTGGAACAGTTACGGCTTCTTCAGTTTGAATTAAAGCAAAACTTTTTTTGTAATCCTCATGCCATACAGGTATTTCTGTTTGCCATGAATTTGTTAAGTGAGAGGATATCTCATGAGATAAAAACTCGAATAAGACATCTTTTTCAAATCTAAGATAGACATTGTCCTTGATTATATAATATTGAGAAGATGGAACATCAATTGAATTACTATCTTCCAACTTAATGACCTTATCCTCTAAATCGTATTCCACAACTTTAGGTAGTGGAACAGATAGAGCAAAGTCTCCTTGGTTTGAGGATATTTTAATTAATACCTGATTTTCTTGGGAATCAATAAAATCATAATCTTTTACTCCCAAGTAAGACAATAAGTCAATAACAAGTGTTGTGGAGCCTTCTAAATCAACCAGACCACGACAGTAGCTGGGATATTGACTTTGGTTTGAACAGCTTTTGTGGGGATAAAATGTTTGATTATCGGTTAAATCAATTAATATATTGAGATCTCCATAACTAACTTCAGCAAATTTTTGATAATTGGACTGATCAAATAATTCTATACTCCTAATTGTGTCTGTTGTACTACTTTGATCGGTTTCAAGGAATTTTTTCCAAATTGTCCAATTTTCCTTTATTAAATTAAAATTCTTATTTTCGATAGATGCCGATAATACATCAACATTTACCAAAAAAATATTATTGGTACCATTTTTTATAATATTGGTGAAAGGGAAATCTCCTAGGATTATCGGTTGTTCATGCTGACTGGGAACATTTTTGGGATATTCAATATTATCAACAAAATCGCATAATATTGCTGATTTTAAGCCTTTCTGATCAGAGAATACTAGAATCAATTGATTATCCTTTTCAGGTCCTGATATATCAAGCCATTTTGCCAAATTTATCAAGGCAATACTAAGACCCTGATAGTCAATTAATCCTTCAACCCACATAGGACTGTCAGGGATTGGAGTAATATTATCAGATCCTGTTAGAAGTTCAGCCATGTTATCTTCGGGAAAAGCAAATTGATAATTATCTACATTACAAATGATCAAATGTTCTCTTGGTTTTCCAGTAACCTGAATAGCTTCGGTAGTTTTTGTTTTGTACTCCACTTTTTCTGTTATTAAGCCAATGGCATCTTTTTTCGAGATTTCCCATGATGGAACTTTGCTTTTCCAATGACGGGTCAGAAAATATGAAATTTCATTAGAAATAAAATTAGCCAGTGATTCCTTTCTGATTTGTAGATATACTTCGTTATTTATGATAAAATATTTTGATGAGGGTAGAACAAAATCCTTTGAATTTTTATCTGCAGGCGTATCAACAGACTCTATAGTAATACTTCTATCCAATACTTTGGGGGTAGGGATAATAAGTCCAAAGTCACCATATTTTATATCATGTATTTTAAGCAAAATTGTTTCATTGGTATCTCTTGCCGATTGGATTCCTAGAAAATCAGCAAAGTCAATTACAAGGCAAACGCTTCCACCAATTTCGGCTATTCCTTGGCAATAATCTGGGTATATGGAACTATCTCCAGAACTAATATTTAGAACTGTCAATGGGAAAAAAGTACTATTTTCGCTGTAGTCAATGAGTAAGTTAAGATTTGGATACCTTATCGTTGCAAAACTTGACACTCTGTTTTTTCCTCTGTTTCTTAATTGTTTTAATTCTAAGTCTTCTTGGATTTCTTCTTATCCACCTTTTTCTTTTCTTCTTCCTTCACTTCAGACTTGGCTTTCTTATCCACCTTTTTCTTTTC
>CAZRLL010000224.1:0-5663 GCA_964600735.1 uncultured archaeon | reverse complement strand
ATGAATTTATGGCAGTAAATGCTCACCTCTATTATGGAAATTTTATGTCCGATCGGGAATTCGAATTCAACGCTATTATGGAATGGATAATAGAACGAGTTAAAAGAAGTGATCGAACGTACTTTCCTAATTTTATATTATTAGGTGATCTAAACCTGAATTTTGACAAACCAGAGAAGGATAGAACGAAAATTGTAAAGTATATGAAGACATTCAATAACGCAGCAGGTAATGAGGTTCATATCAATTTCCCTTTTATAGATATTCATCCTAAAGTGATTCAAGAGAATGCTGCTGGAGTGTATCGGACCAATGCGAGACTTACTGAAACATTTGATCAAATCGGACTCTTTTTTAGCGATCGTCGATTTCCAACATTTGATGAAAATGAATACATGGGGATGATCCCCGAAGGCCCAGATTATGGAGTATTTAATTTTGTAGAATTATTTTCAATAGCCCTTAATAATAAATCATTTGAAAAATTAACTAAGAAGGAAAAGAAAGAACTTATTAAACGGTTTGAACACGAGGTTAGTGATCATATGCCACTTTGGCTAAGATTGCCATTACCACATTGATTGATTAAATAAAACTCCTTATAGATAGATTTAGCAGAGAGAGATAATAATTCTGATGAATGACTAATTTGTGAATTTGGTTGCATAATTATGCTCTCATTTAATTTGATACCTCATAGGAGCTATAGGTATGCCAGTATGTGCGAATACTAGTGTGAAAACTTATATTTATGATCTTTTTTTTTCTTGTGTAAGGACTAATGAACACAACTTTTGTCGATCATATCACATCAGACTTGCCAATCTCAGATGAAGAATCAGATGGATTTAATTATAAGGTATATGTAAACGCACTTTATGATGTCATTACTGATCCTATACTCAAACACCTCTTTCAATAGGGATTCACGCCCCCTGGGGAACTGGTAAAACTAGTATCATGAGAATGCTTGAGAGTAAATTGGCGAAGAACAATAAAAAATCAGTATGGTTTGAGGCTTGGAGATTTCACCGTGAAAACATGGTCTGGGCAGGATTAATCCAGACAATTTTAATTCAAATTGAATCTGAAAAACCACGTCTTGATAAAATAACAGAGAAACTATTCAAGAGAGGTACTCAGATCACAAAACAAATAGCTAATATTGCAGTGAGAGCTTTAATTTTACATTCTACTGGCATCAAAGACCTTAAAAAACTCGAAAAAGGTTCAACAAGCTATGGAGCGCACGTTAAAGCAATAAATGATCTGAAAGATAACTTCACACAAGTAGTCAATAAATATGTAAAAGAGGATAATCTTGTGATTTTTATAGATGATCTGGATAGATGTTTACCAGAGAAGATACTTAATATTTTAGAAGGAATGAAATTATTTCTAAATTCAGAAAAATGCATCTTCATTATAGGTGTGGAACGCAATGTTATTGCAAATGCTATTTCAACAATCTACAATGGAAAAATAGATGGACGTGCTTATCTCGAAAAACTCATTCAAATCCCTTTCAATATCCCTACACTGAACCCAAGCGATGTTTTAGACTATATTAAACGCAGAGATTTTATCAATCAGTATCAAATAAACTCCAGACTGATCATTAAAGCTTTCGGAAAAAACCCTCGAAAAATCAAACGATTTCTTGATGTTTTTCAAATACAGTTGAAAATAATTGAAAAGATTCCGGATGCAGTTCAAGTTGACAAAAATCTACTTGCTAAAATAATGATCATCCAAAATCGGTGGTATTATTTTTTCATGAAAGTTTTAAGTCCCAATCCCACTTTTTTGGTGCGTGCTGAAGCAGAATTGTTGGAAAAACGTAGTGACCCCCAAAGTAACCTTATTCCTGATAACGAACTAGCCAAACTCAGATTGACAGAGGAAGATCTAACAAATTTTAAAAGCGATTACATTCTGTGGGACTTCCTAATAGACGAACCTCATTTCAAAAAGATAGAAAATGATTTGCATAATTATTTTGGTCTAACAAGTCTAACATCCGACATAACTGCAGTACAAGAGAAATTAACACGGGATCTCCAACAACTTAAGCACTTAAAGTTTAAGATAAAAGGGAAGGAAAGTAATCAAATAGAGTTATTCCCATTAGATATCCTTGATGTGTCTGCTGATGCAATTGTAAACGGATCTACTGCAAACTTAAATGCAACAGGTTACATAGGTTTTAAAATAAGTCAAACTGCACCTGAAGAATACCTATTAGAATTAAGTAAGGTGGCTCACACTCTCAAGGATGGAGGTGCAATAGTAACAAGTGGTGGACATATACTAAAAGATTATATTATTCATGTCGCTAGTGGTCCAGAAGATGGGAGTCCAACGAACAAAGATTTAGTTCGCCGAGCTACTAAATCAGCTCTAGAAGTACAGACAGATCCAAAAATAAACTCAATCGCTTTTCCGGCGCTTGGTGCGGGAGCTGGTGGTTTAACATCATCGGGATCAGCAGAAGTTTTAGTCTCGGTCGTAGTTGATCATCTTAAGCATAATGAACATCCCAAACATGTATTCTTTGTTATGTATACAAAACGTACATACACTGAATTTTACAACCAATTAAAAAGATATGAAGAACTTAGCGAAGTGTAAACAATGATAAAATGATTATGGGGGGTATAAATTCGGGGGATCATATAATCGAATTAACAATCTTGATGACCAGCAAATGCAAGCATGGTTGTTAATAATTTATTTTTATCCAATGATATCCGCATCGAATATTTTGATATTCACCAAAACAATTGGTATGAGAGTTCAATTAATCAAATGGTTACAATTAATTCTAGAAATTATTGTTTTTCGAATTTAATTTAGGATGTTCTTATAGGTTGATTTTTCTTTTGAAATATCTCTGGAGGTAGTAATTTTAAATATTCAGTAAGCCTCTCCATCCCAAATTCTTCAATTTCATTTTCGTTTTCAAGAGATTGTACTTTTTTGTACAATTCATGTACCCGAAGCAATTGCGCATGAGAAATCAACATTGCTTCTGGAATAAATATGGAGACATAAGCCATAATAAACAATGTTACAAAACTCAAGGAATCGATGTAGTGCAAATTAAAACCCAGAGGTAAAATTATTATTATCATCCAAATAAAAAATACAATATATGCTAAAATTAAAATATATTTAGCCTTTCTTATTTCCTTAGTAGGTAATATAAGATCGGTCGTGATATATGCGTAAATAACTAAACATGCTGAGAAAATACCATAGAGCCAAAATAAGATTGCATGTTGTGTGGTGAATATGTAGATTCCACTATCAGTGGAAATTCCTGCACCATCAGGATAGTGATCATATTGAGTAAAAGACATCTTCCAGAATAAAACGGTGGCACGATCCGGTTGTTGGGGCATTAACTCCCAAAAAGTTATTAACAATACTAAAATCATAAACCAAATAATTCCCGTAAACCAGATGATACGGGGGGTGTGAACCCACACAATTCTCACCGCATGCAAAAACAACAATAGAAATATAATACTTAACATCCAAAATGTTAATTGGTGAAAAATTAATTTATCTGTTAATCCTGCTAAAATAACACTAGAAGTAAGAAAAGGAACGGAAATAAAAACACCCATAAAAATCAAATAGTCATTCATAGATGTCCGACGATAGTGTTTTAACAGTACAAATGCCGGAATAAATGCTAAAAAACCTTGTATTACAACTAACCATTGCCAAGGAGTTATACTATACATGAATTTTCAACTAATTGCGATTTTTAATTTTAATACAATATTCGTTATTCATAAAGACTTTATTAATTTAACTGGACTCAATTCAATGGTTGATATATATTATTTGAGATCTTAAACAGGACGCAAAATTTTATTTGAGGTCGAGGTCAGCTATATCGATTGAAATGAGCAATTTTTACTAAATTGACTATTCTCGATAACTTTTTTTAAGTCAATGGTAACCTGACAACTTTCAAAGAAACTTTCGATTATTATATTTTTGGGATCCATTGAACAAATAACATAATGGAAACTCTAATCAAGAATGTCCAAAAACTAGTTTATTAGATTATTAGTGATTCTTTATTATGAAGCATTTTAAACCAATTAACAAATTGGAAAGGTTTAAACAACTTCCTTGTTTGTGTATTTCTCACTATTTTATAAGATAGTCTTAATAATCTCCGAGGATTTATATAAAAGTGTTTCACTAAATCAGTTCTAATCCCATGTAACTCTTCTGTTGAATAATTACATAATCCTATATTTGACATTATGGCATATTCCTCGTCTTTTATGAGTCCTGCTTTATTTGCATCATCCCACATTTTTGAATCTTTATAATATGTTAATATACTACATGACAGTATATCTAAAGGAACTTGATCAAAAAATTTTTTATTTTTATTAAAATGCTGTTTTGTCTCTATTGGTGCTCCTATTATAAAAAAACCTAATGTTATTATACCTACTTTGTTTGCTAAGCTTATCGCTTCTATACTTTTTTTTACAGTAGTTCTTTTATTGTAATACTTAAGGACATCTTGGTTCGCACTTTCTATCCCAAAAGCTATGAGTATTACCCCTGCTTTACTTAATTTTTTGTATAAACTGTAATCTGCCGAATCAACTCTTCCTTGGATAAAGAAATTTGCCTTAATTTTTTCCCTGATTATAGCATCCATTAACTTATGAACTCTCCTCTTATTAACCAGAAAATTATCATCCCCAAAAAAAATAAATTCATAACCTTGTTTAACTAAGACTTTTATTTTAGCGATTACATTATCAACACTTCTTTTCCGGTAATCCTTTGTATTTAATTTAAACGAGCAGTAATAACAACTAAAAGGACATCCTCGAGAACTCATAATTGTGGCAACCTCATATTTTGCATTCCCTACAAATCCATATTTTTGTCGGTTTGTCAATTCACGAGCAGGAAATAAACTAGAATCTAGATCATTAACCTTCATCACACCTTGATTTATGACCAATTTACCATTATTTTTATAAATTATTCCTGGAATATGACTCAAAGATTTATTAGAGATAAAGCAATCTAAAATTCTTGTAATATTGCTCTCTGCTTCCCCAATGCAAATAATATCTGCTCCTTCAATAAATTCTCCAAATGTATTGCAGTGGGGGCCACCACAGCAAATAATAGCATTGTTATTAACTTTTTTTATGTAATTTATAATTTTTTTGACATTGTTTATTGCCTCAGAATAACACGTAATTAAAATGAAATTTTGATCTTGAATAATTTGTCTTAATTCTTTTCTTTTAACATTATCAACATTTAAATCTAACAATGCTACATTATATCCTTTTTTTTGTAATGGAGAAGCAAGATACAGTAACCCAAGGGGAGGGAGTAAGCTTTTGATCACCTCCCTTCTCTTATCGAATGGTACATGTAAAAGTAAGACATTCTTTCCCAAATTTTTCATCAGCATACTAATTTTATGACCTCCTTTGAATAGGATTTAGCGAAGTATTTTCTACAGCCATAAATATGGCATAAAAGAATAAGAATGGCCCTAAATCCAGATAAATTATATTTTTGGACATAGAAAAATAGTTGTGTCTTTTGATACTTATAAGTATTTCTTGTAATCGTATGTCCGAAAATTGTCCAATAATTGT
>CAZRLL010000223.1:0-5693 GCA_964600735.1 uncultured archaeon | reverse complement strand
TAAATAGTCAAATAAAAAAATAACTTTGATGATAGACGATCTGATAGAGCAATTTAAAAAAGAAGATGCAAATTCAGGAAGATTCCAACTGACCATGTACCATGAGCATTGCCAAGAAATTGGCATTCCGGCGATTCAGATGGAGGAAACCCAAGTGGCACAATTCCTGAAATCATTTAATATGAAAGAAATCAAAGAAACATACCTAAATGCAATAAAGAAGTTCTATAAGTGGTGTAAAATGGGTAGAATTTTTATTTAAGGGAATGGAATTTTTTTCTCACAATTAAATTAAAGGATTGATTAAACATTTGTCTAATTAATTATAATTACGGATTTGGATGACGCATTTGAATTTATTGAATAAAAAAACAATTCCATATATTATTCTGAAAAAACAAGCAGAACTAATAGCACGTTCGAATAAACGGTGTTCATAAAAAAGATGGGATATTTCTCTTATTCAAGATTTTGTACAATCAGTAGAATTAGTTCCTAATCTATAATTGATTATTCAAAACAATATTTTTTTGACCAGATTAATATCAATCCGAGTACTCGGAAAATTTAAAAACTAAATAATAGTGAAAAACATGGATGTCAGATATTGATTACTGGATTATTTCACCAGTCTATGGAATTGATGAAAACTTCGATAGTATTTGGAAATATGATCGAACTAATGGAACGATAGCAATTGGTTGGAGAAAAATGGACCAACTTCATAACACATCGAAAAAAGAAGCATTAGCCGCATTTGATAAGGCTTATCCTGATGATAATTTGAGCCGAAGGTCACGTGATTTCAATACAATATGGAGATGGTACCACGAAGTATCGATTGGAGATGTCATCATTGCTCGTAAAGGCACAAAAAGAGTCATAGGGCTTGGTTTTGTAAAAGGAAATGCATATCGGGACGATGCAAAGAGTAAAGAGAGAAGGCCTCAGTCAAAGAAAGTCTATCCCCATTTTCTAGACATTGAATGGTTCATGACCAATGAGGACGAATTCGAAGATCCTGTATTTAGCCCATATGTCTTTCGAAAGACTACTGAGGAAAAAATAATTTCTCTTGAGTTGCATAAGCTCATACCTGGGTTCGAAAGCGAAACAGGAGACCATGTTAGTGAAGCTCCAGATCAAGAATTTGGATTGGAAAAAATATTACGGGATTTCTTATTCACTAATTTTACTCAAATTTTTCCTAGTAATTTAGCCCTCTATGAAGATCCAGAAGGAAAACCAGCAAAAGAATATCGAACAGGAGTGGGGCCAATCGATTTATTAGCTTTTGAGACAACAACAAATTCTTTTGTTGTTATTGAGTTAAAGAAAGGGCGTGATACAGATAAAGTAGTTGGTCAAATACTACGTTACATGGGATGGGTAAATGAAAATATGTGTAAATCAGGACAAATTGTCAAAGGAATAATCGTATGTAAAGAAAGAGGCGAAAAAATAAGATTGGCATTGACTATGACGAAAAATATTACGGTTAAGGAATATCGAATGCAATTTGAGATGGTTGATCCAGAAGAATAAGGTCAGAAATTTAACTTACTAATATCAATCTCTTCATCGTCTTCTTAGTCATCTTCATCATCATAATCATCTTCTTCTTCTTCCTCGTAGTACTCCAAACTGACAATCTTCTCCCTGACTAACTGTTGGATCAACCATATCGGTCCATAAACAGAAACTAGGGATGACCGCATTATTTAATCAAAGGAGAGTTCACTGAAAGTAATATTGTATAGTATTTATTCTTAGAATTTGAGATTATTCAATACATTTGTATCTTAAACCTAAAGAGTATATAAATAATCTACGTAAACAAATTTTGTTAATAATGTTTCGATCCCATAAATTGATTCTAGTTGGAAAACGTGTACACCAAGATTAGACGAATCCAGGATCTTCAAACCATTGAAAGACACTTTTCAATAAAAAAAAGATTGCAACAGTTGCTATCAATGAACCAACAATAATTTCTTTTCTTTGGGCCATTCTCTTTGATTTAACTACTTTTGGATCTTCAAAGTACAAATTTATGGGAAATAATACCAAAAAGAAGAAAAGAGAAAACAATATGAACGTTATCCAAATTGAAGTTTCATACAAATCCGAAATTATCAAGGGTACCATTGCTATCAGGATTAACAGTAGAATAGATTTATCTTTCGGTGTTTCAGGATATTTTGTTTTAGGTCTTTTCGGAAATATTGGATCTTCTGGATCTCTTAATTTATCCCTTTTTAGATTGACAGGCATCAGGTTCGAAGGTGGATCTTGTCCTTCTAATGAATGCGATCCCTTCACGTTAACCAAGGTTTTGTTTTTTGCTTTCTTATCCTTAATCCTTCTAAAATCTCTCGTCAATGATATACTTATCAGGTTATGATATTTAGAATTTTCCATTCTAGACCTCATTTTATCATATGACAAGGTTATTAATCAATCAGACATAAATTAAAGATATGAGACAATATATATGGCCACTAGTTCCGTGGATGTTAGAGGGATTAAATGAAGAGAATTACAAACGTATCGAAGAGAATCACCAAATGAATAAAACCAGCCTTGTTGTCTTAAAAAATGATCCATTTCATATTGTAGGTTCATTAGATCCTGTGATAGTTCCCTCGAATGGATCCTACGGACTATCTGGGGATCCACTAATATTTGATCCATCCATAAACCTTGAAGAAACTAGAATTGCTAGAAGTTATATATTTAACTTCTTTGAAATATCTCCTTCCTCCGTCAAATTAGGTTATACAAAGCTTTTAGTACATATTGAGAAAGATTGTTTGCAAGTTGCTTTTAATAAATATTATGGACTTGAAGACCCAAGGGACAAAACTATTAAATTGAAAAATTTTCTGGCAATGGCAGATTGTAAGGTCCATCTTACGGGAATACTGTTTAAACGTAAACCAAAAGGATTGGACACCTTTATTTTGCCTTTTCACCAGTTTCTAAATGAACGAGGTTCAGTATATTCTATTCTTGATGCTTATATTGGCAGATTCATTCTAAAGTGGTTTCACAATCCTGATTATGAGCTATCAGTAAAGTTCTCTCGTGATTTTTATCAATTGGACAAAGGGGCTTATTTTAAGAAGGCTTTTTGGGAAGCTCCAACCTTGGAATCATTTGATGACCTAAATGAAACCCCAGTTGCCTACAGCTACAACGCAAAAGGATTTGATAAACATCTACTTTTGACTTTCCTGATGAATAATCCAGATCCATTATCTCGTGTTGAATTTTATTGGAAACAAAAAAACCAGAGTGAATGGCAAATTGAGATAGAACAAGTAATTGATCATAATATGGAAGATTATCCTAATTATTTTGGAATGAAATATTTCCATGGAATTTATGATCAGAAACTCAATGGATTTGTTCATGCAGATATATCCCTTCGGATTTATAATCAGGATCAATTTAAACCTAGGTTCAATGACACGAGATTAGACATACAGACCTTTGGAAAACATCAATACAAAGTGAAAGTTTTCAAAATTGATGTCAACCTTGATCATCTCTCTAACTGTAGAGGGAATTGTAAAACAAATCATGGTGATAAAATAATTAAGATAGAGGATATTATGGATTTACTCATAATTTGGTTCAAAAATGACCCTCTAATAGAGATGTACTTCATGAATGTAAGCCGGAGAGATAAAGAAGGATAAATCCTGCAACGTCATTTGTGACATGTGGGATATTATGGGATAAAATCTATTTAAGTAAAATTGTAATTGATGAAAGCAATAAAATTCATTTAAATAAAATTCATTAATTATCTAATCAGTGCAAACACTGATCAATTCATACTTTCCCTACACCATTAGACCACACCAGGAAAAAATAATTAATTTTATACGGGATAATCTGAATAATAATCAACACACAGTGATTGAAGCAGCAAATGGTACTGGAAAAACAATAGCAGTACTATCAGTAGTACTGGAATATATTAAAAAACACAACTTGGCAAATACTAATATTAACAGAAAACTAAAACTGGTATATTTAACCAGGACCAATAATCAATCAGACCGGGTAATCGAGGAATTATACGAGATCAACAAACATGAGAAAGTAACTGGAATTTCCAAACGGGGCAGACAATCACTCTGCACAAATATAGCGGTGCTATCCCAGGTAAACAACTCAAGAGAATTTATCAAGGTATGTGAGCAACTTAAAAATTCGGGCAACTGTGAATACTACAATAATATGGATCCGGAAGTAAACGAGATGATAATAGATGATATTATATCCAATCCATCAGATGCGGAATCCATTATCTCGGAATGTAATCCGTATAACATATGCGCAGCGGAGATAACCAATTTATCCATCAAACATGTGGAGATAGTATCCTGCAGTTATTTGTATATGTTTGATCCTCTACTAAGATCCTCCTTCCTACAGTTATTAAGATGTCCACTCGAGGATATTATGCTGGTGATTGATGAATGCCATAACCTGCCCAATACAGTTCTACAACTGGCAGGAAATACTCTGAATAATTACCAGATTGAGAAGGCAATTCAGGAAATAAATAAGTATCAATCACTGGATCATGCCATAAGTCAGCATTCTAAATTCAGCAGTTTTCTTGAGAATGTTTTGAAAGTTATGAAAGAAATGGCTGTAAATATTGAGGTGGGTGATGAGATCGAGTTGGATACAAGGCATTTCTATTCACAAATAGAGAGGGACGAATTTACATTCTTGATAAGGACTATAAAGAATACTGGGGAGAGAATAAGAAATCTACTGGTGAAAAAAGGAAAACCTCCTGTTAGTTTTCTCTCCCAAGTAGCTGATTTCTTCTCAGGCTGGCTTTACTCGATCCAGCAGAGAGACAACAGCAAGACATCTAAATACCTGGATACAATCAGTGTGGATATTTACGGAACAAGAAAATCCATCGCTATTTCAAATTCGTCAATGGATCCAGTGAATATCATTTCAACCGTACTGAAAAATGTACATAATTCAATTTCCATCACTGGTACTCTGGGCAATGAATTCGTGTACAAGGCACTAACTGGACTTACTTTCTTGCCCCACAATGTATTGAAATTGCCATCTCCCTACGATCCCAAGAATATCAAGGTAATCGTGGTCAAGGGAGTGACCACCGAATGGAAGAAAAGGACCCGGGCTAATTGGCAGCGGATGAATATCATAATAGAGAGTGTACTGACAAATAATAAATCCAATGCAGCCATATATGTACCTAGTTATACCATAATCGAGCAACTACGAACAAACGGTTTGGAAGTGAGATTGAAAGCAATTGGGATAAAAATATTCTATGCAGAGAGGGGAATGACATCTGCAGAGAATGATGAGTTAATCAAGGAATTTGCTGAATACCGGGGAAAGGGGGGAGTGTTATGTGCGGTGATTGGTGGCAGGAGCTCGGAAGGAACTGACTTCAAGGGGGATATGCTGGAGATTGTATTCACAGTGGGAATACCATATGTCCCCCAGAATTTGGAAATTGAGAAACGTATCAGGTATTTTGATGAGATATTCCCTGGTTATGGTTGGGAGATAAGTTATGGATCACCTGCTTGGCAGAAATTAATGCAATGTGCAGGTAGACCACTTCGATCATTAACTGATAGGGCATTTGTGGTTATGTTGGAGGAAAGAATTGCCAT
>CAZRLL010000222.1:0-5775 GCA_964600735.1 uncultured archaeon | reverse complement strand
AATAATGTATTATTAGTTTGAGTTTAAGGGAAAACTACTGAATATATATGTTATGGCAAAATGTATTGAAACAGAGACTAACTGCTATCTTGCGAGCCTTTTGTTGAACCTTTGGTCAAGTGAAGGGTGAGTATGCCACTTGAATTTTATCCACATAAGTCAAATGAGATTTTCAAGGGAGACTCATCCGTAATAATTGACGAGGATAAACTCGTTGAATTTGTCAGCCGTACTTTAATGGCACAATATACACATGTAAAAGAAATCATCTCGACAGAAAGAAGTGATCAAGAACATAGACGTTTTCCTATTGCGAAGAAAGATGTCGCAAATAGCGTAATAAAAAAAGTGTTACATACTAAATCAAAATTCCATCGTGATGGTTTGTTGTTCCAGCATATTTCCTGGATATCTATGGTGATGCGTAAGAATCAAAATGACTTATTCAAAGCGCCTCATTGCAGACCCGCAGACAAAGGGCAGGATTGTATTATCGTTCATATTTCTAGTTCGAGTGGAAAGATTTCAGGAATATCTGTTTGTGAGGATAAAGCTACTATCCATTGTAGGAACGTAATTACTAATCAAGTTTTCCCTGAGTTTAACGAGTATGATTCTGGAGATCGAGATGCCGAGCTTGAATCTGAAGTATTAGCCATTCTCAAGCAGAATCCATCAATTGGTGATGCTAATGAAATAATCGAAAAGATTTTTTGGAGTAATATTAGAAGGTACCGAATTAATATCACAGTTAAAAATGAGGAACCGTCCAAACTTTTTAAGGGCTATGACGATTGCATAAAAGGTGGATTGAATCGCCGAACAGCAGACACTACAGTAATTCAAAATATGAGAGAATGGTTTGATTCATTCTCCAGAAAGTTAGAATCTTACATTCTATCGTTGATTGAGGACTAATGTTTGATCAAATTTCTGGCAAAATAATAAGATCAGCTCCACACTTGGAAGGAATCGATATCGAGCGTTTACCTGAATTCTTAAGCAAGATGTACACACAGATTGTTGACCTAAGGAGGAAATTTCTTGACCCTGATTTCGTTCTTGATGAAGAAAATAAATTATCCTTAGAAAACTTATGGCGAATGGCTCATACATATAGTGTTTTGTCAGTTGGCGGAGAATTGACACCGGCGCAAAAAGAAGGGGCAGCATTTGTTGCTGGAAATGCTTTTAATCTTGTTGACCATGCAAGCTCTATTGGTGCAATTAAAATTGGCAATACTGAAACGCTTACAAACTATACAATACCGCCAGTGCTGTTAGCTTCTCTACTCTTCATTGTGGCAGAACAACCTGCTGACGCCTTTGAAGCATCATCGAGGATGGATCTGGAAAATGAATCCTTGTCTTCTATAAACATTCTATCGCAAGCTCTGTTTCATCTTGTTCGGGGCAACTTGGATGAACTATCAAGACTTCCAGAATCGGAAGTTGCGACTCACAAGGTCGTGGATTCGCTATTAGAATTTGAAGAATATGCTTACGAGGTCTTATGGGACAAGATTCTAAAGGCAATCAGGAAACTGTCAACCATTCTATTGTCTTTTGATAATGCTAAAAGAGGCACATCATGGCAGCGGCAACTCGAAGACGTAATAGCCTTATCTCTTGCAAATATAGAAATTAAAGGAGTTGATTTACATTTTCAGAGTAGCTATGCAGCTCCGTATCACTTGGCCGAATTATTGAGGGAAGTTGGCAATCGACTGGTGCAGCGGGCTGTAGTCAATATTCCAACACCAGCTGGATTAAATGAGGACTCATGGAAACAATATTTAAAAAGTGTATCGAGAAAGAGGCCGTATCTTTGGAAGAACCACTTTAAAGCAATAGAAAAAGGATTTCTCAACCCAGGAACCTCTTCAGTTATTGCTTTTCCAACTGGATCGGGAAAATCCACGATAACTGAATTCAAAATTGTCTCCTGTATCTTGCGTAATAAAAAGGTGGTTTTCTTAACTCCTACAAAGGCGCTGGTCGATCAAGTTGAAAGAGATTTGAATAAAAATATTGGCAGTTTTTTTAATGAAGAAGTAGTAATCGGTTCGACAATTGAAGATGGTTTTTTTATCGACCTTGATGAAGGTTTCAAAAAAGTTGCTGTTATGACACCGGAGCGTTGCCTATCTATATTAGGTACAGAAACAGAGACCTTCTCTGAAGTTGGCCTGATAGTCTTTGATGAATGCCATCTGCTACATGGTGGTGATGAGTACATTTCCCGAAGAGCATTGGATTCGATGGTAGCTTTGCTAAAGTTAATCGCGATACCGCAAGAGGTTCCAGATGTTCTGCTTGCATCTGCTATGATAGAAAATGCTGAAGAACTCGCCTCCTGGTTATCTAATATATTGGAAACAGAATGTTTAACACTAGATATGAGATGGAAACCCACAAGACAGGCCAGAGGTTGTGTAGTTTATAACCAGGGAAGAATATCGGAGCTAGAACAGCTAATTCATGACGCATTAAGCAAGGCCACGACAAAGACACCGCCTAAAGCTTTAAAAAATCAACTCTCGGTAAATCCTAAAGGGCTATTCTGTCTGAAACAAACGTGGAATACCCGAAATTCGGAGGATTACACGAAGGTTGATTTATTAGGCAATGACATATTGCTTTCAGCAGCGGGAAAGATACCCTTTTGGCATTTGACCCCAAATAGAAACAGAGTAGCTTCACTCATAGGCAAAATGTTTGCTGAACTGCGAATAAAAACATTGATATTTGCTGCTTCACCTAAAGATGCTTTTAGTATAGCAAAACAATCCGCGACCTTGATTGAGGATTCTCTTGATACAGTATACGAACCAGATGAAATAAAGCTAGTTGCGATCTGTAAAGCAGAAATCGGAGATGAAAAAAATGTATATGAATTAATGGCTAAAAAGACTGCTTGCCATCACGGTCTTCTGATACTACCTGAACGGCGTCTTGCTGAACGGTTATTTAAAAGAAAATCTGGTATAAACCTACTTGCAGCAACACCTACGTTGGCACAAGGGATGAATCTCCCTGTAGAGGTTGTAATCCTCGCTGGCGATGACAGGTTCGATAGAAGAACCGATAGTAGGGAGATGCTCAAAGCACATGAGCTACTAAACGCTAGCGGACGGGCAGGAAGAGCAGGTTGGATCGCTACGGGTATTGTCATTCTTGTTCCAAGTGAAATAATTACTATACAAGATACCGAGGAAGAAATAACCCTTGGTTCTCATTGGTTTAAGCTACAAGAGCTGATATATAGCCAGGAAGATCAGTGTTTAAGAATCATCGATCCAATTGATATGTGTTTGGACGCCCTCCAATCCAATGGAGATGAAAACCGAGCTATATGCGACTATTTCATTCAAAGATTACCCATGTCGAAAAATGAAAAGGAGGATGCAGCAACTACTTTCCTTAAAAAGTCACTCGGTGCTTACATCGCCAAAAAAAACAAAGAAGAAGCATTTTTCCTTTCCAAAGTAAAGATGGCTATTGAACAAAAGAAGGCAATCCTATACCCAGATAAAACTGAAGTCTGGGAAGAAACATTGTCATCAGAAACTGGAGTGCCATTGAAGGTGATTGCAGAAATATCATCTGATTTGCGAGATATTGACGTAGACATGACTTCTCTCCAATGGGTAGATCATATTTGCGATTGGATAGCAAGCAACAACACCTATATTGGATTGTTATTTGATGAGCCCGAACTAGTTGGAACCTTTAGAGGTAGAATTAAAGGTAATAGTATTACTCCACAAAAAATTATAGACGAATTGAAATCAGTGTTAAATATTTGGATGATGGGTAGTAGTTTAACTACCATCGAGGATCATTTGTTCTCTAGTGAAAAAATGTGTAAGACTGCCAGGAAATTTGTCATTAGACAATTGCCACGAATTAGTTTTGTTTTTGGACTATTTCCACTTGTTTATAAGAAATTAATAGAATACGAGGGACAATCTGAAAAAATGCCTGCGTCACTGGGGGCGCTTGCAGGATGTATCCGCGATGGATTCGATATTCCTGAAAAACTTGCACTCTACCAAATACTCATAAAGCGACAACCCACAAGCAGAGTACTTGTTCACAACGATTTCGATAGATTGAAATTTGATTCACCACCTAATAATGAGGTTGAATCATTTGAAGAAATGAGAAAAAGAGTATTCGAAGTCTGGAGAAGTAAATGAACCAATATTGCGATTGAAGCGATGAAAATCAAGCGTATGGAGCGGACGTCGGTCGATGCGAGCAAGCTCGCTCCTCCATCCGCCGCTAATCCGCAGCCCCGTTAGGCTTTTTCGGAATTGGTGTAGGGTGACATCGATGGAAAGATTAACAAAATCCCAGCATTTTCCTCCTGAAGCAATAGCGGATCTATCAAAGTCCAGCGCAAGTGGATTTATGAAACTTGTAGAAACGCTCGAAAAGAGAGAGTTTGCGCTTGTTCTCGGTGCAGGAGTTTCGAATTCTGCAGGACTCCCTGCATGGACGACCCTGCTTTACAAAATATGCAGCGCTTTCTTCTACCACTGGGAATGGGAATTGCAGCATGGACAGACGTCAACTCACAAACCACCACAGAATCTATCTATTGCTTTCGCAAACGAAATATTCTGGAGCAAAGACTCTGTACGAAAAGCGGAAGCTTTTATTACAGGAGATCCTCTCTTGGTAGCTCAACAGATAAAGAATTGCATACGTCCCGCCGATTGGAAATGGCTCCTACGCCGCGCCTTGTATGACATTGACGATTTAGTTCAACATGACGGAAGTCCATCAGAACTAATCAAAATGATATCCAGCCTTTGCGCAATAAAAGCGGGAAGAATTCGAGCTGTAATTTCATATAATTACGATGACCTGCTAGAACTATGTCTTAAAGCTGATCGTGTGCCATACAAACCAATATACGCAAAGCCCATAAGGAACACTGCTGCTTTACCAATATTTCATCCACATGGCTATCTTCCTATACATGGTGGTCCTGCTGAATCCACTTTCGTTTTATCAGAAGATGACTATGTTCAGAACGCAAGTCAACCGTTTTCATGGTCGAACCTTGTTCAATTGGAAACGTTTGCTCAGTATCCATGCATTTTCATTGGTGCTTCCATGAAGGATACCGCATTAAGGCGGTTACTAAGGTTATCACGAACCACCCATGCGCAGGCACACTTTGCGTTCTTGCCTGCTTCTGAGCCGATGACACAACAGAGTGAGATGTTTGATGCACTATTCGATCACGACCTAAAAACACTCGGGGTATACGATGTTAGGTATAGAGTTTCTGAGGCCCCTAAGGATCGTCACGAGAGATTGCTTAAATTGATAGAATTAGCTATCACTTGCTCCTGTGATCGGAAAAAGATCTGGGACATTCGAAAAGCCTAACAATTCGTTGGTGTAGACCACCAAGGTGCAGTTTGATAGTGTTGGTATAGTCTGAATGAACAGAAGATACGAAGATACATAGAATGATTCGGGGTGGCTACTCAACTATATGATAAGCGAGCGCGTTGCGCCCGCTTATCGGGGCTGCGGATGCTAATCCGTAGCCCCGTTATATGGCGGAAATTATTATGTAAATGGAGTATTAATGATAAAACGTTTAATTGATTGTCATATACCATTAAAGCATTATAAATAATCGAATAAAAATAGTATTTTTACCTATACAAAAAAGGACGTATTATGATTTTTATTACATTATGGCTCTTTGGGAATAATTTAGGAAAAACACTTGACACAATAAAAAAACTT
>CAZRLL010000221.1:3546-5842 GCA_964600735.1 uncultured archaeon | reverse complement strand
AACATTTGGGTATTACTTATCCAGGTCAATTTACATGAAATCTGACAGAGCCCATATGATTCTACATACCATTTATATAGCTAATTAGAAAAACGGTTAATCAATCACCAAATAGAGTTTTAAATTTTCTTTATTAATGAATAGTATGCTATTGTATTCAGATTTCCTTTGTTGTTTGGTATAACCATACACATAACAAAACTTCATACCATATTTCAAAGCTAAATTATCCCTCCTAAGATTATCACCAAAGTAAACAATTTCATTGGATTTTCGATTAGATTGCTTTATTGCTGCCTTGAACATGGCTTTGTGGGGCTTCCTATGGCCAATTTCTTCTGATGTAATAAAAAATTTAAATACATCACTCATATTGTGATTTTCCAATAGAATATCCCACTCATTTTTTGTAGCAATAGAATTATCAGAGAGAATTCCCATGGAGTAATTTGATTTGAGATTTTTTAAAAATGTCCAAGTATTATTAGGATCTAGTTTAAGTTCATTATCAAGAACTTTCCTGTAAGAATTTTGATAATTCTCGAGAATATCATGTAGATATTTTTTTTCCCAATTTAATTGGTTAAAAATATAATTCAATTTTTTCTCATTACAAAAAGCACCTTCATCAACAAATAGCTTGAACCAATAGATATCATGGAATTTGTTGAAGTCATATCCATACTTAAATAATGTGATCTCCCATGTATTCATCATAAACTTAATAGAAGGTAGAAGAGTATTTCCTAGATCGAAAAGTAAAAACGTGATTCCATCAAAATAATTTTTGTGATTTAACATTTTAATTCTTTAAAATTCAACTGATCCACAACTGCTTGTTTTTAAGTTGCACAGCTTGTTGAATATATTTATTAAATTCAGATTCTTTAATTCTCTCTTTAACTGAAATATCCAGATTATCCCATTTAGTAATTTCTCGTTCCAATACTTGTATCTCTGCATCAAGTTCATTTACTAAATTATCCAGTCTGTAGGTAATTATACGATCTTTTGCATCATTCAATATGTCAAGTGCTAGGCCCGGATCACCCTTAATATAATAGTTGTATTTTGCCAGAAATATCTGTTGAGAAATAAAGCCAAATATGGCCTGAGGATTATTACGCAAGGGAATTTTACTTATCTTCACCATCAACTCATCAATTTGATCTATTGTATCTTGATCTTCTGATTGTATAACATCTTCGAATAATAATTCCATGAGATCTAATGAGATTCCAATCTCATTTGGATAGGATTGAACTAATTCTTCCAATATATCTATGCCCTTAGCTCTCTTTCTGACATTACCATGTTTTAAGATTAATGAATAAGCATATTTTGTATAATCAACCACTGTTTTAATACCTGAATATTTTTTACTCAATTCCTGTAAATCGGAAAGTGTCTGTTCTGCATACCTCAAAAATGTTTTATCCTTGGTTATTTTGAACCTCTGATAATAAAAATTAAAAATGAAATAATATCCCCAGAGGATCTGTAAGGGGTCATCATGTTGTTTTCGATATAATAAACTATCTTGATGGCTTTTAAGAGCTTGATCATAGTTTCCTTCTTGGTATGAATAATTTGCCTTCATTGTCATACTAGAATAAATCCCATATGTGTCATTAAATCGCTTGGCTACTTCTAATCTTTGACTGACCAATTCGTTTGCTTTTTGTAAATCTCCTTTAATTAAGTTCAAACCAGATAAATTAAATAGGGGCCTGAGTTGTTTTAGATTATCATATTTCTTACATGCATTTAAAACTCGATTGTGAGATTTTTCTGCTTCTTCGAAGTCACCACTCTCAAGATAATATAAACCAAGATTAATATATGCTCTTGCTGAATAATATTCTCCATCTTCGGGAATTTTAGACCAAGTTTCGATGCACTTTTTTTGAAATTCTATCGCATGAGAAATATCAACTTTAATTTTCCACTCATATACTGCTTTAGTAGAATAATAAGACCCAATACAATAATGTTTTTCCCAATCATCATTGTAATTTATATCTTTGTATGATTGTTCAATATTATTTAGATATTTTTCAGCTTGTTCTTTACTCACAATGGGATTCTTAATTCCCATGTAATACATGCAATAACGTAAATTAATCAAAAATTGAATAAATTGATCTTTAAATCTTTTATTCTCATTTTCTATTTCTGCTAATATTTCAAGAAATTTACTTGCTTGTTGAAACCCAATATAATAGTTTGCTATAAATAATTTTCCAAATGCAATATCCAACGGATTTTTTAATTCTTCTTGAAGTTTATTAGCTTG
>CAZRLL010000221.1:0-3536 GCA_964600735.1 uncultured archaeon | reverse complement strand
TATCTGAATGATAAGAAAGTGTATCCCAGATTTCTTTTGCATTCGCTGAAAAACGAGGCATTATCATCAGTGTGATATATTGCTGATTAATTAGACTTTTCTAGAATATTGTATGAAATTGATTATTAGCTAATATTTTCAATTGCGTCTTTTCAAGTGCTAGGCCCGGATCACCCTTAATATAATAGTTGTATTTTGCCAGTTCGGCGACGTTTGTTCAGAATAATATTGTCAGATGATTAGATTCGGTGATTCCATTGATTATGGGTTTAAATCTTAGAATGTATAATATAATAATATGATAAATCAAGATCTTGTCAATAGTAAAATGATGATATTTCTCATTCTTGTCAACCAGACCTTCCTTTAATTGAGATGTGATTATTTGCATTTATTAACTAAACATCGATTGCCAGCCGATTACATTATTAAATCATTGAAAATGTGCATGGAATGAGGAAATATGTCTGTTAGCAATAGGTTACCCAGATATTTTGTGGTTTCTATTTTAGTAATTGTGATTTTTGGAGCTGTTACCTTGATTTTTGGAGCTGCTGCAATGGTTGTTTTCCAAAATTATTTATTATTCTTACAAGTTTTTTTTGTAGGTGCTTTAATTTTCGCATTTCTAAAATATGGCGTCTATGACGAGATTAGGAAAGGAAATTATGCGGGATTATATTTTCTATTAGGTTGGGTAGCTATGTTGGTAATTACAAGCATTTTGATTGGATATATTGATATACCGATTTCGCTATTTTTTACAGTCGTTTATGCAATTGGTGGATATTTTTTCTGGTTAATGTTGGAACCAATGCTTGACAGTAGGGCAGTATCAAGGGGTGTTAAAAAATTTGATGCGATGGTTTTTGCGGTTAAACCGAACGGGATACATGTAGTGGCTGATCCTCAGATTGTTTTCAAAGAACTTAGCGAGAGTGGATGGTTGGTGGAAAGATGGCAGGTTATTTGGGAGAATGAAGGTAATATATTCATAGTTCCTGTTGCAGAAAAGAGTTGGAGACCATTTTGGGCTTTGAAAGATTATATTGATTTTGGTGAACGGGAATACGAAGCAAAGGAATTATGGGATTATAGAGAATTTGTACGAATTGGTTTGAATTAATATTGTGACAAATTCCTGTATACTGATTCCGATCTAAATGCCGCTAAAAAGTTCTTGCCCGCATCAATATCCAACATCCCCCACCAATTGCAGAAACTACTTGTATTTGCATTATTCTCAGAGTTAAAAGATAGGAACGTACTAAAAAAGAAATCTGAATTCTTATCTAATTCTGATAATTAAATGATAAATTTTTATCTAGTTATAATTTAACTGTCAATGATGAAAATTATCCTAAAGATAGGAGGGAGTATACTCTATGAAAATGGGGAAATTTCACTTCTTATGCTTCAAAAATGGATTTCAACAATTAGACAACTTCGTGATATGGATCATACATTAGGGGTTGTCGTTGGCGGAGGAATTCCAGCTAGGACATTTGGGAAGATCGCAAAAAAGCTGGGTGCAAATGCAGCTTTTCAGGATTTGATTGGAATTGAGGCTGCAAGACAAAATGCAAGATTATTAATCTCAGGGCTAAATGAAGCTTACCCTCATCCACCTATGAATTATCACGAGCTGATTGCTACTAGCGCAGTTCATCCCTTGGTCATAACTGGTGGTTTTCAGCCTGGGCAATCAACTAATGCAGTAGCTGCAATTATCGCCGAACACTTGCAGGCTGATTACTTATTCAATTTATCTAATGTGAAAAAAGTATATGATAAAGACCCTTCCATTCACTCTGACGCTAAATCTAATGATGAGTTATCTTATGAGCAATTATTTAATATTATTAGACAAAATGAGCAAAGTCCTGGAAAATATACCCTATTCGACACTTTGGGGCTAGAAGTTGTTACCAGATCCAAAATTCCTCTTGTATTTCTTGATGGGCGATCTCCTGAGTTTGTGATCGATGTTTTAAATGGAGAATCAAGAGGTACCATAATAAAATGACTCGTTTCATCGAGATATTAAGATTAGATCATCGATTAGTAAGAGACCAGAGAATTACCTCCCACGTTGGACTGACTGCAAGGGCCCTTGGAGCCACTGTATTTTCGTATGCCGGTGAAAAAGATGAGAATTTAGAAGAGTCTTTGACTGATGTAATAGGTAGGTGGGGTGGAAATTTTTCAGTCAGATACATTGATAAGATAAAATCCCATATCAAGAATAGGGAGGGAATAGTCTGTCACCTTTCGATGTATGGCGAGTCTCACGAAAAAACAGTTGAAACGCTATCTAAATTCCCTGATGAAGATTTACTGGTTATTGTAGGTGGTGCAAAAGTTCCTCGCTATATTTATTCTCTAGCTGATTTTAATACAGCAGTAGGATGGCAGCCGCATAGCGAGGTAACTGCGACTGGAATTTTTCTTTACTCCTTGCTAGGAACTGATTATCTATACACAAATTATGATAATGCAAAAATTTCTCTAGATGGTAAAAGTAACAAATCCAGACGAAGTGATCGTTTTATTAATTTTCAATCATAATCAAATCTTTTAATAACGGCAATATCTCCAAGTGTGGTACCTTTTTTTTCTGTCGTTTTGTTATATTCTAATTCCGTTTCAAGGGTTCCCATCAATTCAATTCCTAATTCCCTCTCCAATTTTTTTACAGCAATATCTGTTGGTCTCATGTTTTCAGCCTCTATTGATTTGATAAATGGAACACTGATTCCAGTAAGTGAAGATAACTTTTCCTGGGTGAGTTTTTTACTCATTCTCCCCTTTCGTATCGCTTCACCATAATCCGGTATTAGCTCCTGTTCTCCCTCTTGGGAACGAATGGGTTTACTTCTCATTCTCTGAGGAGTGCTGGTTGTTCTACGGATATCTCTTCTTCCTGTGTTCACAGTACTCGGAGTTGTAGTCGTAGGAGGGGGATCGTTTACTGGATTACCAAAGGCTGAGCAACGATGGCAAACCCGGAGTAAAGCCCCTTCAACTTTAATAGTTATTGGGTTAGGAGTTTCCATACTGCACATTTCACATGATTCAATAATTTTTTTTCTCAAGTAAATCTCCCTAAGATCACCTGTTAATATCAATAAAAAAATACTTGGGATAGGGTCGTGGAACTGTTACCATAAGTTTAATCAATCTTGGACAAACTTATACATATTTGAAATTAAGGAATTAAGAGTTCAGTTTTAAGTTTTAATGATCAGTCTACATATTTAAATTACAAAATTACCTATTATTACTTGTCAAAGATGATATATCATGTTTGACTGCTCTTAAAAGAGTCTTCTCTGACACATTTGTGTACTATGAAGAACAGAGACATGCAGGCTTGAAGATTAAATTCCGAGAAAATCATGGTCTGTCTTTATTGATCAAAAGAGAAGTAAAGTTCCCTGATGCTATACGCAGAAAGGGGTGGGGTTCCGTTACTCCCATACTAGGTGGAACAAAATGTATAATTTTATACAACTTTGCGAAGCTTTAACTTAACG
>CAZRLL010000220.1:0-5905 GCA_964600735.1 uncultured archaeon | reverse complement strand
GGCAGAATTAGAAATTGATGGATTATTAGGTATATAGGGCAATATTAAAATAAATTAAATTGACAGAGAAAATTATCAATTTATTCAGGTAAATGAAAATCCTTTCATATTTAATTCGATTAAATCTTGTATCTCGAACTGATTTTTATTCTATTAACCGTAAGTTAAAAAATATTTTTTCTTATAAGATTTCATGAGACTTAAAGATCTAAAACTAATTGATGTGGGTATTTTAATTTTCGACGATGTAAATTTTTTTGATATTGTCGGTCCCATGGAAGTATTTAATGCTGCACAGATACAGAATGAAGATCTCAAGTATAAGAATGAATTGGATAACATCTATAATACGATATCATTATTTAATACAAAATTAATTTCCATTTATCCAAAAAAAATCATCACGACAAATAACGGATCAAAAATTATCCCTGATTATTCGTTAAATGATTTAGAAGAAACTAAAGAAATTGTATCGTTCAATCCTTTTATCTGGGTTATACCAGGAGGAAAGGGAGTCCACAAAATAAGAGAAGATAATAATTTCATTAAGTGGTTGAAAATTGCCATAGAAAACGCACATATATCTCTTTCAGTCTGTACTGGTGTATATGCAGTTGCTCAAACAAAACATTTGGATACAGAAACTGTAGCAACTCATTGGCGTCATTTTGAGTTATTTTCGAAGGAATTTCCACATATAGATATAGATGTAAATGCTCGCTATGTAGAGGCAAACAAAATTGTTACAACTGGAGGGGGTAGTTGTTCAATCGATGGTGCATTGCAAGTGGTTTCGCTTTTAGTTTCTGAGGAAACCGCACAAAGAGTAGCGGATATGATCGTACATCCCTGGATTGGATAATAATAATGATTGTTTTGATTGGTTAAAGGTTATAAAGACGCTTTATCCAAGAAATATCTATTTTTTTCTATATCAAAATATCAAAATGTCAGAACAAATACATTAGCTTCATATTTGTCCACATAAAAATAAAATTAAATGGGTAAAGTTTCGAAACCTAACTTTTACATGATAATTTTAAAAGAACACGATTACAATAAACTAAGAAAAACTAGACTTTTGAGGAAACGAGGGGAAAATCTAAAATATTATGGTGGCATAAAGACAAATGATCAGATATTAATTGTAATCAAGGATGGCAAAAATAGAAGTTCCATACTCGCAGAATACGAAATAACTGATAGATCCAACACTTCTAAACAAATTTTGTTAAATTTTGAACCAATATATCACGCTCCCCGACACAATGGAATTGTACTTAATGAGTTAATGCTTCTAAAATTAAATACATACCAAAATATTGAGGAATGGAGGAAAGCGTTGAAAAATCCGATGATAAATCTGACTGAAGCTGATTTTAAGAAACTATCACGAAGACTTGCACAATAATATTTACTGGTCAGACTTCTAATTTTTCCCAATAATTAGTTAAATTGTTTATGTTAAAATCGATAGTATTTTTCAAATTGAAAAAAATATCCACATGAATTAGCTTGGTTGAGGATGAAAAATCTCAAAAAATGTTGAAAAAGGGAACTGTTGATTCTTTATTTATTGAATTAAATTCATTACCAATATTAGAGCGCAAAGCATATTTGGATGATTGGATTATACATTACGCATCTTCAAATCCGATATATGAAACAACTGATGAAAAAGATTTATTGTGTGCTCACCTTTTTGTAAAAAATGATCCAATAGAACAATTTGACCAAATATGGATTGTGGGTGATTCATTTGGTTGGGATGATCTTCAATATCCATTAGAAAAGATAAAGAATACAGAGTGGTTTTATTCTAAATTTACACGGCCAATTGGAACTCGGTTACATTATCTGCTGTCATTAAACGAGATAGGATCACTAACCAATGATCAAAAGCTGGTAGAAAAACAGAAAATTATGAAATTGGATAACCGAAATAAGAGTACGGCAGAAGAGGTGAGAATACATTCTATAGCACAATTTCCTGGATTTGTGCAAGATTTGCAAATTCAAACATCCAAAATAAAGATGAAAGAACTTAGGCTGCCAAGAAAACTCCAAGGGACAAGATCTGGGGAATTTGCGATAATTGGGAGGAATGAAGATCCTCCGAGTAAACTCCTTATTGTTCATGATGGGGATGCTTCGATAAATTTTATGAAAATTGACCAGATAATTAAACATGGTGTAGATCAAGAAAAATGGCCAAATTTCGCATTTGTGGCATTAAGCGTTCAAGATTCAGATAGGATACAAGAATATGGTGGTAACAGAAGTCAATATCCATTGTATTTTCGCGAGTACATTTTACCTACCATTGAAGATTATTTGGACTTATCATTTAAACCTGAGGACATAATACTTTGCGGATCCGCCCTTGGAGCCTGGTCCGCTTTTGACGTAGTATGGAATAATTCAGATAAGATAAAAAACGTAATTTGCCAGTCCAGTCCTTGGTGGTGGGCTGATGATGATTATCAGAAATTTATTAATGAGGTAAAAGAAACAAAAAAGAAAAATATTTCACGAATTTATATTGATTGCGGAATCTATGAAAATAATAGACTCTCAAAGGACACATACAATAGTAATAAAATGATGGCAGCGACTCTTAATGCCAAAAAATATAATGTTATGGCGAAAGAATATCTAATGAGTCAACGATATAATAGTTGGTCTTGGGCTTTTCCGTATGCACTCGATTATATATTATTTGGAGAAGAAAAATATCAGTCTCCAACTGGACGAAAGATGAGCACAAAAATCGATGAAAAAAAATAAGTAGAAAAGATTGATATATTATTTTGCTAATTCATTCAATAAATCTTGTTTAGTCGTAATGGGTAAAGAACACGTCATCCCTTTACAAACATATGCAGTCGGTTCACTTACCTCTTTTGAATCCAAGACATCCCAATATGGCCGTCCATCTTTGAAATTTGACTTGTTCCAACGATAAATCAATCTTCCGGGTAAATATTTTGTCTTATGGGCCATATTCAGTTCTGTTTTATTACCATTCATAATCACAATTTCTGTCGGATATCTCAAATAGTTAGAAGCAGATAATAGGAATTCACTCATTACCCCAGGCATTTCATTTATCTGACCAACAAACTTCTTAACGAGCATTAATCCCTTCGCTTCAAATTTCTTATCATTCAGGTATTTTCCCAATTTAAATAAATTTGCAACCATGACTGCAAGTCCACTAGCCATTGAGTCATCACCTGCCTGAACAATGCTATGAATAAAATTATCTTCATTTTGTGGGTTCAGGAAGTACATTTCATGCTCGTTACTATAAAATTTGGAATCTATTAGATTTTGAACCTTTAATGCATGTTCAATTAAACTCCAGTCATCTGTATACTCAAAGGCTTGTATAAAAGCTGCCGTTAGTATACTGTAATCATCCAGGACACCCTCATATATTCTCCGTTCTTGGTCTCCCTTTACTATATGATAACTTCGAAGAACTTTTTCATCATCAACTAGATATTCTAATATGAAATCCAAAGCTCCTTTCGCTAATTTGGAAGCTAATGGGTAGTCTAACAATTCTGCAGTGGTATAAAGAGATTTAATCAACAAGGCATTCCATGAAGTTATAATTTTTGTATCTTTTTGAGGATTTGAGCGCATAGACCGAGCTTCGAACATTTTTTTTCTTATTGAGTCGAGTCCCTCAAGTACTTCATCTTCACTAATTTGTAATTTATTAGCGATATCGGGCATTGAATGGGCAATATGCAATATATTCATACCTTGAATTTCCTTGTGGTGGGGATCTTCAAAATTTCCATTATCTGTAATGCCAAACCTTAACTCGGCGAGTTTAAATTTTTCTTTTAATATTTCAGTTAGATCATGTTTGGACCAAACATAATATGCTCCCTCACGTTTAATACGATGGTTATCTAAACTCTCAGCATCCAACGCAGAATAAAACCCACCGCATGGACTCCGCATATCTCGAGCTAGAAAATTTATAGTATCTTTTACAATCCATTCAACAAATGGATCTTTGGTGATCGAATATATTTCTGAACCTAACTGAATTAGACCTGCGTTATCATAAATCATCTTTTCAAAATGGGGGACCAACCATTTTTCATCCACGCTATACCTTGAGAAACCCCCCCAAGCTGGTCATAGATTCCCCCCTTCGCCATTTTATGGAACGAAAACAAGACAAAATTCACCATATCATTATTATTAGTCGCATAACCTTCATGCAGGATAAATCTAAGTGTAGAAACTCTTGGAAATTTAGGTGCGTTCCCTATACCACCAAATCTTTGATCAAATCTTTTTTGGAGACTAATTATCTCATTTTGATAAATGGAATCTGTCAATTCTCCAGATATACTATATTTATAATGATTTACATTCATCAACGTGTTCACCAATTCATCTGCTTGCTGTTCAACATGTTTTCGAGAATTATTCCACACTTCAGATATTTTTACATTTATTTCCATAAACGAATGTAAACCAAAGCCTCTTTCCTTTGGAAAATAAGTCCCAATAAAGAAGGGTGTACCATCCGGTTTTGCCCAAACTGATAAAGGCCATCCACCGCTAGATCGATGAAGTAATTGAAAAATCTCCTGATATGCTCTATCGACACCAGGTAGTTCTTCCCGGTCTATTTTAATATTTATAAAATGCTGATTCATGAATTTTGCGGTATCATTATCTGAAAATGATTCTCGTGACATAACATGACACCAGTGACAAGCAGAATAACCGATAGATATGAACAGAGGTTTATCTTCTTTTGCTGCAATATCAAAGATTTCTTTCGAATAAGGGTACCAGTTTACAGGATTCGCTTTATGTTGCTGTAAGTAAGGACTAGTTTCTTTATTTAGTCGGTTTACCATTTTTCTATGATCTGTCATAGGATGATTTTTGATAAAATATATTCGTTAGATAAAATTGACTAAATGAAATTAGGATATACACTCTGTTTAATAAATGATAAATTCAATTTTTCGATAATTTAATTAAAAAATCAGCCATTTCTGTTGAATGGGTTGCGTGATTTGTAATAAAATCAATATATTCTGAATTCCTAAGATTTACTCCTATTTTTTGAGTGATTTCTGATGCATGTAATTTATCCGCAGAAGCCCCAATAAGGATCATATTCGCATTGATTTGATCAAGATTATCCCAAATATCAAATTTTTTTGCTGCTTTACCACTAAATCGAATTTTCCAAGGATCTGCCAGACTTAAAGATAAATCATAGCCTTCTGCCTGTTTAGGTTCCTCCTCTCTATCTACTCGAAATTTAAGTAAATGCCAGCGAACATACCTCATAACGAATCCAACCATAAATGTAGGCAGCATCAATAGGAATGATCCAATTACTGGAGGGAACATAAATTTAGCAATCGGCCCAATAAGCAAAGACTTCCAAGGAGATTGATTTTGATTAATCAAATATTGCAATAAGATTGCTGCTCCCATAGAACTACCGATACAGATCGAATTACTGAAATCTACTCCTAGTTCATCTTTGATTTCTAACAGATCCTGTGCCATCCTGGCGACACTCATGTCGGTTTTTTTTGATTTTTCAATGATTGAACTAATTTTATCCCGAGTTTCAATATAAGCTACAGTTGTATCTACAGAAATTATTTTTAAAACATCAGACCAGCGATTTACAACTGAAAACCAACCTGATATTATAACAACTGGTCGATGATTATGCTTTTCTTGAGGTATCGTTAACACAGATAGGATTTTTGATTTATCGCTTAAACTATGATATTTGATCTTAATATCACAATTTTCAGCAAAATGTGGCCTCCAGTATTCATCGCTATTAAAATCTATTTCATTGGGCTTTACATTACCTACAATCGAATTTGGCAATGAA
>CAZRLL010000219.1:0-5946 GCA_964600735.1 uncultured archaeon | reverse complement strand
AGAATTTTCACTGATAATGATTCAGAATGTGAATGATGTTGAAATCCAAAATTGTCACCAGCGTTTCGCATTGCCGTGAAAAATCCATATGTGCCATTAATTTCCCAATTATGGTCTTTTCCATCTTCATCATCTGATTGCATGGGAATGATGAATTCGATTGTGGTTTTCCCACTGCTTTCAGAGCCATTTACCCTAGAAAAATCATACTCGTTTTCATCAATCTTTGGTTTTCCTTGTTTTAAGGAATACATATCGTTAATAGTTACTTGATTTGATGCAACTGCTGTCATAATTATATTTGAACCAGCCATTCCGATGCCTTCTGGACCAAAACCAATACCTATCCAACCTGTCCCATTGATTTTGATAGCAATTGCTATTGCTGTATTATTATGTGCCCAAGCTAATTCATTTACAAACGTACCAGATATATCATATAATTCAATTTTATCTGGATATTCACCATCAGAAATTACACCATCTTGTTCAATCGTACTAAAATCAGAATAGTATAGATATACGAAAGGGCTATCACCGAATGAATTTGTTTCTGCATTTAATGGCACTGCCCAGATCACTGTCATTAAAAATAGAACGGATATTGATCTTTTATACATTTTCACCACTTATTAAATCGAGGGATCATCGACAATCAACAGCTATAGAAAAAGTAATTTTGTCGATTATACTTTCATTTTTGGTCAATTTGTTATTAAGGCTGATGGTATGTTAACCAATTCTGCTGTGGTAGTAAATCCATATTTATCATAAATAACAATTTAGAAATATTGTAGAAAATCTCTCATTTCATATTGGGATACTATTAAAATCGTAATAATTCTCCTAATTTTAATAAATATTATAATTTACACAAAATACTAGACAGTTCATCGTTTATTTGATAAATATCAATAAATATTTGTATAAACTATAAAATAAATAGTAAAATTTCATCGAATTATATCATTGAAAACTGATCAATTATACAAGTATATCAATTCAGATTAGTTATATGAAAATATTTATAGATATAATGATGGATGTAGTGAAATTATACAATAAAGCGGGTAAAATACGATTAATTGATCAATGTATAACCTATTGTAATAGCAAAAATGTAATAATTCCTTATAATTAGTAAGTTAATTACAAATTTGTTTTAAATATTTATAAATTTCTCTTCACTATACGAAATAATCAATCTATAAGGATATCACTGAATATTCATAAAAATCCTGAATATTATAGAAATCATCAAAAGAAATCAATATCTAGATTTGGACCTATATTTCCTCACATTAGCATAAACTAAAACAAGAATGAAAAATGAACTTGTGTAAAACCATTGCAAATTGCTGTCCGTTGATTTTGATGTCTGGTAATAGTTCGTATAAGTAGTTGAGGGTGTAATCGTTAGATATATATTTTCATAATCATCATTATGAATTCCTTTGTTTATTGTAATCAATTTCAATAACACTTTTCCTATGCCAGCAAGTCCATTTTCAATGTTAAAAGAATAACCTAAAGCCAATTCTTCTTGATCTACTGGTATTATATCATATGTATCAATTAAATTAGATAAATTTGCAAGAATTTTGATTGCAGCATTATAATGTCTATCTAAACCATATCTCTCATACAATTCTAAATAATACAATGCGATACCAGCAGACCCCATCCCAAGACCTGTAAATCTATTATTTTGATAGTCTATTCCGAGAGCAACTGCACTATTTTCGTCCATCAAAGTCTCAATATATCTTTCTACGCGGGCACTGCTTTTCAAAAATGTAATATCTTCCGTAATATCATAAATTTTTAATAATTGTATTGCAATGCCACTCGCACCAACAAAATAACCTGTTAATCCATTATTACCATAATAAATTTTAGTAATATATGACACGGATCCGTTTCCCCAAAATCCACCCAAATCTAGTTCAATTAATTCATAACCTAAACCAATAGCAGCATCTTTGTATTTTTTAATCTCAGTTATGTTATACAAATTTATCAAAAAATCAATTATTCCTGCTTGTCCGGTACCAAATCCTGTTAATCGTATATCATCGAATTCTGAACTCAATAGTTGGGGAGACCATGGGATGCTCAACCGATTTTGTTCCCATTGACCATGATCAATTAACCAATCTCCTATTACTTTTGCTTCTTCTAAATATGTTTCATTGTTTAAAAACAGATATAAATCTATCAAATCTGCCCCAATACCCGAAGAACCATATTCTCGACCAGTAGTAATATAGCCCCCTTCATTCATTGGCCAACTACTATCTTCTAATTGTTTATCCTTTAACCATAAAAATGCTGATGAGATTATATCATCCATATCATCTGCGTATCCTTCAGCAACTGCATGACCAAGGAATTTTAATATTCCAGATGTTCCGTATCGATGCCCTAACCAACCAGCAGTAGCAGTGTTTGCGAACCTACCCCAGTAGATTCCTATTTTTGGGCTATTTTCTTTTTCTCTGATAAAATGTTGAATAGAATTATTTAGTAAATAGTTAGATTCTAAAAAACCATTTTTGTATGAATCAAGTAAAAAATCAGCAATACCGGCCATTCCCAATTGATACCCCCGATACCATCTTTCGCTACTTTCGTATAAACCATTTTTTCTTTCCGGCCAACCTTTAAAATGGTCATTTTCGTATATTGCTTCTGTTTCTAAAGATGATATAATTTTCGAGAGGAATTCTCGTGGATTAAATTCGTCACCCGATATTTCTAAATCATCAGGCATGGCATTCACATAAATATCTGATATAGATGAAAATAAAAAAATTGAAACTAAGAAAATCAAGAAACCAATTGGGAGTTTAGAACCTAGTTTTAGTCTATTATAATGAATCAAAAATTTTTCTCCTAGATTAGATATATCCCAATTTTCTATGAATTTTTAATAAAAAATAACAAACTAAATATTTGTTAAAACATAGCAATTGTCTCTATTCACTCCACTTCCTTATTTTTTAAAGAAAATTCAGCACCACCGTCAGGAAAAATTTTTAAATTTTCTACCTTAGTTTTTTTATCATCAATATCAGTCAGAACTTTCGTGATAAACCAATGCGAAATAGATGTCCCGATATAAGTTTTTGTCCATATGTCGTAAATACCTGAAACTTCTTTCAATTCTCGCAATCCAGCTATAACCATTTCAACTTCTTCTTCACTCCCTTTTGCTAATTCGATAATTTCTTTTAACGTTACTGTCGTCCAAGGTGGGGTTGAATTTAATATTCGTTTTACGGTTTCCATCAAACGTACTCGTTTAATCGTTTCAGGATCAATTCCTTCATTGTCTTTTTCACCATATACCTTGTCCAGTTTATTTCTCAATTCCGATTTTTTTGCTGCTATGACATTGCTTTTGCGCTTATCTAATAATGCTTGTGCTTTATCTTTTACATCAATATCACCAATTTTCTTATCATACAGAGAATCCAAAGCTGATTGATGTAATATTTTTTTGTAATAAACTGGTAAATCTGATGCGAAAGTGTTACCTGATTGGATTTCAATCATAATTATAAGTATACTTAAACTGATTGTTGCCATAACCGCGAAAATACTGCTAATATCAAAGTCAAATAATGGAAAAGAAACAGTTTCGGTTTCTTTGTCAAGCCCCATAATGATCAGATATAACCCTAAAAATTGAATGACTTTTAAGATACGGAAGTTAGTAACTGTCGAAAAAATGAAAAATTTCCCTCTTTTTCTTCTCTGATCAATAATTCCTTCTACATCAAATTGCAGTCGATAAGGCGTGGTAATTGAAAATTTGATTCCATTTTTAATGGTTTCAGCATCTGTTCCATTTAATGCTTTACTTATTTTTGCTATTGTAGGCAGATTAAACTCTTTAATCTCAATAGGAATTCCTTCCCATTCAAATAGAGTCGCGTTGTAACCTGAATTAAAATATATTAGTACGCTTATTAGTTGTATGAATTGAAATTCAGTTGAATTCAAATAATCTTTATAGTAGCTATATTGAATAATGGCACTCACGAAGGTTATTAATATCATTGGTTTAATCACTGATTTATCAATCGTAGTCTTATTCCAACGCAGAATCTTTCTGATTATTGGGAGAAGTACAATAAAACTGAGTAAAATAATTTCCCAGATAAACAATTTTTGATACAAATCTACCATGTTGTCACCTCATTTGATTTCATAAGAAATTTGTTTAATTCAATTTTGTAACTCCAAGAGATCATAATTTCAACAATAATTATTAATGGAACTGAAAGAATTACCATACTTACCATCGTTGGATCAGGAGTTACAATTGCTGCGATTATAAATATTGCCATTATTATCTCTCTCCTTCGTTCTGCTAATTGATCAGGTTCAATTATTTCAAGGTTAACAAGGACAACAAGAATGATCGGAGTTGCGTATAGCAAACCACCACCCAAAGTCCCCCATAATAATAAATTGAGAATTGAAGATAAACTGTACATCTGCAAAAGAGATTTCTCACCAACCACTCCACCTGATAGAGTCAATATTTTTAGGGTTATTGGCATAATTACAAAATATGAAATTACTCCTCCTAATATAAATAAAATTGCAGCATATCTGCTGAGTTGTTTCAATATTACATATTCCTCTTCTGTCAGAGCAGGTTTCAAAAAAGCCATTAGTTCTTTGATAATAACTGGTAATGAGATTAAAACAGCTATAAAAAATGCCAAATTGATATATAAGGAAATTGGGGTTAATGGAGAACCAATAAATACTTGGACTTCATCACCCTCTGCACCTTCTGCAAGCGAATCTAGACTATGCTTTATGATGGCGTTTAAAAGCATCAGAACAGCAGGTCTGTAAGGAGATATCGTGAAAATACCATTTTTCATACCTGGAAGT
This sequence comes from uncultured archaeon, assembly GCA_964600735.1. Classification (GTDB taxonomy): domain Archaea; phylum Asgardarchaeota; class Heimdallarchaeia; order Heimdallarchaeales; family Kariarchaeaceae; genus LC-2. The sequence goes on along the minus strand of CAZRLL010000219.1, from coordinate 1,032 downwards.
ACCATCGTTATAGCAGTAAAAATTGCCACTGTTCTGGCTATTTTTCTTAAAACAACCCATAAATCTATCAAGTGTTCTTGTATCTCCAATTCTTCAATAAATTCATCTGTTCTACGGGGTTTATGAAATGAGGCTAATTCCTCAATTAGTTTTGATTCGGAAGCTACATGAGATCCTGACTTGATTGAAAAATTCATCAATTGGGGCCTCTCTGCAGCTTTGGCTTTCATCCGTTTTGAACTATTTTCACTCATATCGACTACTCCTCAGAATAATTTACAAGATCACTAGCAATTTCTTCCATACTTCTACTCTCCGTGGGAATTCCCAATTTTTTAGCTGCAGTTATTAGCTCTTTTTCTTCCGATGTAAAGGGACTCGTTTCCTCGGTCAATACTGCCTTTTTTACCTCCTGCATTCCTTTTTTATATTCTGCAGTTGCTTTACCAAATGCTCTTGCCAGTTCCGGGATTTTGTTTGGTCCAAATAATAGTAGTGCTAGGCCAAATAATAATAGTATTTCTTGTCCTCCGGGCATGAAATCACGTGTGCATATCTATATTATATTTTCCAAATTGACTGAGGATTATAATTACTTAAGGATATTTGACTATTCAGATTCATTAAATCAACGTTTAAAAAAAATAAAAGAGAACAGAATCTCATCTGTTCTCATAATATTTTCAACTATATGTAATTTCTTGAATTAACGGCGTTTTCTTACAATAACTACACTTAGTACAAATATTGAGCCAAGAGCAGCAATCATACCGAAACCAGGAGAATCATCCTCATTTACTTTTTTGTCACTCAAAGTTAAATGGATGACATTGTCGTAATTTATATAATGACCATCATCAGTCCAGACTAAATCGGTTGTTTCATTATAAAAGTAATGCTAGGCCAAATAATAATAATATTTCTTGTCCACCGGGCATAAAATCACTTTTTCTTAACTTGGCAAAATATTTAAAATTTCGATCGATCCAGTAGATCCGCGACTTGAAAATTATCTATTTGTATAGCGATTTA
>CAZRLL010000218.1:0-5989 GCA_964600735.1 uncultured archaeon | reverse complement strand
TAGTCAGTCCCTGAAACAGACTAATTGTCGATTTTATCTCTTTAAATTCCTTTAAATTAAAATAGAACAATTGAAAAACAAACATAATTAAATGAATCGAGACTAGATAATAAAAATTAGTCACTTTAGTTCTAACTAATAAAGGAATCCTTGGTTTAGGGACTTCAATGTCATAACCAGAGTACATATTTTCTTGCATTATTTGTGATTGTATAAATTATTAATAATTTTTTCCCTATTGAATTATCAAATATCATTAATGATGAATCCTGAACCTTAAACAAGTTAAGGTCACGAAAAAAGGCTTAATCCACATATATGTAGACGATTGATGTAAACAAACATGAAACATGCATTACTTTATTAATTTATAATACAGACATGGTATTTTGAATAAATCTTCCATTCTTTTTTACAGATTACTTTTCAGCCAAGAGTATCCCATAGGTGGTCAAATCCTTTTCCAGACATGCTTTCTGATAGTAGGAAGCAGATACACCCAAATGAACAGACTTTGGCCATATTCTTAGCTTGCAAAGCAAATAGGTAAAGGGTCGGACTTTTCGACTTCTATTGAACAATCGTAAGCTACTAATCTTGATTTCATTTACTTTATCGTAATATGTTATATTTTTAAACCCCAGATCGATTAGTATCTGCTTGAATTGAACAACAGTAGGAAGATTTGGAATTAACCAACCATCCAAGGCTTTTCGATAGAGTTTTTCTTCTTTGGATGTGAAATTTATTTTAGACCTAAATGCGTCACAGATTATTAGTCTTCCTTCTGATTTTAACAAACGAAATGCTTCTTTAACAAATATCTCTTTTTTTTCTGCGTGACATACACTATCAATTGCAAAAATTTTCGAAAATGAAGAATTTTCAAAGGATGTATTCGTATAATCCATAAGGAAGAAATCAAGAAGAGATTTGTATTTAAAATCGGCATTAAGTCGTAATGCTTCTTCTAAGAGATTTTGGGACAAATTTATACCAGTGGTTCTGACTTGGTAAGTCTCTACCACATAACGACTAGCACCACCTATTCCACAACCAGCATCTAGTATTACATCTTCCTTATCGACATCAAGTAAATCTATTACTGTTACCACTGTATTCTTCAAGGCTTCTTCATGTGTTTTCGTTTCCGGTTTCCACATACCTATATGCATATGTTCGGGTGAGTAGCGTTTGTACCACTTTAGAAGGTCGTCATAGTACTTAGAAGTTGGATTGACAAGGTTTTTGGCTTTTAGGTTTTGGCCATTCAATTCTGTTTTCAATGATTCTTCCTTCTTGGCATAGCAATTAAAAAATAATAAAAAAATATTTATATCTCCCCAAAAATTATTGCTCGTATTTATAAATAACACAATGACAATTTTCATTGAATTTTTTAATATCTTGTACATTACTCGCCCGCTATAATTATTTCTAAATAATATCTTTTTATAACATTTGTAATACAATTTTGATTATCGAGTTTTACTAGTAACAACAATTGTTCATAATTCTAGGTGAATTAAATTGGTATTATGTTCAATAAACATGTACAATCAATTGATGTCAGTTGGGAAAATCCATATCCCGTGGTTATTAATATCAGGGAAATCTTAGAAGAGTATTCTGATGGTATAATTATTGAACTTTCCTCAAAATATCCAAATAAGCAACACGAATTATCCTATGAAAAGGATAATACAAGGTGTGTAATTGAAATCGATGCTAATATCAGACATTGGATTTATCTCATTGTATTGCCAGTTATCTTGACGACTGAAACCATTGTTATAATGTTTATATTCAGTAAATGAAATAGCATCATGGTGTGTTCTATTTGATAGTTCAGCAGTTTTGATAAAATGCATCAATCCAGTAGAATAATCATTTGTGTCTATCATGGAAAAACCAAGGTAAAATGGTCAATTGGGAGATTTTCCTGTAAATAATTTCTAATCTAATTTTGTATTCTATAATTTTAATTTGTCTTTCCTAGACTAATGTTGAATTGATATGAATTGATCATAAATGGCTTGAATAAATATGCTTTTCTCGATCAAATAATATTTCTAGTTTATTATTATTATCCTCATTTGTAATGATACATTGATCGTCTGATTGAAAATATTTTAACCATTGAATATTGTAAATGCATTCACTTCTCGTTAGGCTTGTTCAAAAATATAACACAATGGTTTTAGTAGAGCTTATATATTTGAACATTGTCTTATGTAAATTGTTTATAAATTAATTATTGGGAAGAAAAATATAAATGTAATTTTAACCGCTAAATTAATTATTAACTAGATATTGCTCTGTATTACATTCATGTGATTAGCTTATATATGATTTGAATGTGAAATTTCACAATAAACATTCAGTAGAATCAAAGACATTCTGATATTGAAATAATAATCCTTATTCGATTAATACAAATAAATGGGAAAGTATTAAAGAATAGAATACCATCGGGAACAATAGTGATAGTTCCAACTCTAACCAGTTCCAACGAGGGAAATTTAGGGTAAATACTTTTATCAATTTCAATTGTATTTGTTAATAGGATCGTTCTCATTATTTTTTCATTTAATTCAATGTAATATCACAACATGAAAGAAAATTAATAGAAAAACAGATCGATTAATAAAAATGTGAAATATATCAAACAAATTTAAATCGTAGTAAATAAAAATAATTGATATGGATAATAAATATTTTCATTTATTTGACACTTTAAAGTCAAGTACACAGTTATTTTATAAAGTAAATCGTATCCACATTACGTGTTTCAAATTTATTTTCAGTTTATTGATATGTTGGATGCGTGTAAGTCTCTATACACAATTAAAGAAACAAACCGATGGAGTGAAAAAGTATGGATTGGTCACCTTTACTTAAAAAAATCGCAGGTCCAATTATTGCAGGAGTCGCTGGATATTTTGGGCTGAAGCAGTATGGTAAAACAATAATTCATCGAGTAACCGGAAAGCCGACAAACCAATATTCATCAGACCGAGACTTCTGGCGAGATGTACTTGGATCACGTTATTATGATCCTCAACACTCGATGACCTCAAAGGTTAAGCTAAAAGGGGGAGAATTAATTCGTCTTACGGACTTCCAACTTATCGAATGGTTTCCCAGATGTCCAGGACTTTATTGGACTAAAAAAGCGACTGAAAGTAGAGTAGCATCAAGAAATGATATCCAATTACTGAATAATGAGACTGTTTTAAGTCCGAAAGGAAAGGGTCAAATGATACTCGGTGGTAGAGGAACAACTCGTTTACCAGCAATGAAATTAGAGGATAATAGATTCAAAATATTATGTGCGACTAAATCTCCCTTGGCTGAACAAGGTATCCCCGTAATCCTTACTGAGAATGTATACTCCAAAGTGGTCGATCAAATTAACGAAAGTGGTAGTGTAATGACTGATTTGGAGGGCTTTCTGTTTAATAATCCCATTGATTGGTCTTCAACTGTAATAAGCTCCTTGGGTAATGAAACACTTTCTCAGGGATTACGAAATTACCTGAGTACCACTTTGCATGTTCCTAAATATTGTATTGTAGTTGGCTCACGATTAATGATCTCTAAAAAGGAAAGTAAAACTGAATCAAATATCCGAGCAACCGCCTGGACTTTGTTCCAACAATGGAGTGATGATTATTCTTATACATTTTCTACTTTCTCACCTAAAGATGAAGATACAATTGTGTTATCAAGTGACTTCATCAAAGACTATGTAGAACAATTCAATGGAATAAGAATGATCACTGATTTTGACGGAGTCATTGCTCGACTACCTCATGTGGATTTTCCAATTTCTAAAAAGATTGAGGAGAGTGATAAACAGTTGAAAGAGGATTATGATTGTGAACTTAAGAAAATGGTTCGATGGACAGAAAGCTATGAGGATTTTACGTGGAGATTATGAGGATTTTGCATGGAGATTTCTAAGAGCAGATTATAAACAACACTTCTTATCTAAATTTACAGACGAATGGATTGATGCTATCAGTGTCTCGTTCATTCTTTACTGCTTATCACTGATATTACGTGTGATTGTGGTTGAAATAACAATATATAATGACACACCCCCTTTTGGATCGCAAACATTAGCTTCTGAAGATTGGAATATTTTTCAAACCTTTGACCCCATCACAAATCAAAATAACTTTGGTCAAATCCTCTATAAAATCACTTCTATCAATTAAACAATATTTTGGATCATTAATAAAGATATATTCTTCACCATTTTTTTCGCAAGCTTGAATTGCCGTTATTCAAATTTTTCTCGATAAAAAGTGACCTTATCAGCTTTAAGTAACCATTTTGTCATATCATTGATTTTCTCACCATTTTCATCTACTCTGTATAGTTCTTCTCTATTATTAATATGAAGTTTCAAATTTTGATTTATTTGGATAATTTTCTTTTTACGATTAAGAAAGAGAGTAAGATATTTCGTCTTTTTTATAAACTTTGCAATTTCTTTAACTGTCAAGCCATAAAAGAATCCATATACAGGGGCTTGCGGGTGCCATATTTTTATTTGGAAATCTATTTCATGCCGAATACTTACATTCATAACATTTGAAAGCTCACGATAATATTCTTCTTGATTACCAACGTAATCTATACTATGTGCCTCAGCAACTAGTTTATCCCAAATTGATAAAAGTTCATTCGTTATCAAATCAGATTCCACTCCAATTTCATAAGAAGAGGGATACTTATCTATGGGTTCATAATTCTTTGTAGATATGAGTGATTTTGATTGATCTGAAACGATAAACTTTGTATGATTATTTTGATGAATTATTAGTTCAAAATTATCTCCGAAATTTTTTGATTGTTCTAAACACCAGTCCCCAAAATCGGTATTTCTTTTGAATGATACCTCAGCGATTAACGCCTTAACACTTACATTGTTTTCAAGTTTATCGGTTATAAGACCAGAAATTTCTTCTGAACTAAAATCAAGTGAAAAACTGGATATGAGTAATTCTTTAGTTGTATCCTTGATTATTGAATGAAATTTTTGGAACCATGATACATCTTCCCAACTTTTATGTTGAGAATCGAGTTTTGTGAAAAACACTAGTGATGTATCAGTATTTGGTTTATATAAATTGACAAATGGTCTTTCTTCAAGCCGGGACAAGGCCCCATCTCGCATTTCCTGTATGGCAAAATTCATCCAAAGATTATTAAATTCATAAACTAAATGTTTAACGGTTCCCTCTTTTGTCAATAATAAACCAAGTTCGGGCACTTTATTCAATGAATTTAACGTGAGATTAGAAGAAGTTACTACTGCTTTTTCATCATCAAATATCCAAAACTTGGCATGTAAACCATTAACACATCTAACATTTACTGGACTTTTATCTAGTAATTTTAGTACTTCTAAATGTCGATTTATATCTGTCTTTGAATATCCATAATCTCTCCGGATTTTATCTGTTAAAATAGATGTAAGAACATATACTCCACCTTTCAATCTTTTTGCAGCTTTAATGAGTAATTTTGCTGTATCAATGTCATCAAATAAAAATGTAGATAGTTTAATTCTAAATTTCGACTGAGCAACCATTACATCAAGCTTTTCGTAATGAGTATTTTCTGTGATAGCGGTGGTGAATATACTCTCATTGGATATGTGAATTGGTGCTGAATTTGCCTTTTTCTTAAATATGATATAATTTTCCCTATCGCGGGGAGATACTTCATACTTCTCGATTATATTAGTCAACAAAGTCACTTCTTATCCGTATTTGGTTAAGTAAACGAAATTCATTGTTATTGTACGCGATTTCAATCAATTTATCTCTACTTGGGGTGTTGTTTTTGTTACCTCCACAGTTTATCCAGAACTCCTCTATCCTTTTCAAAATATCAGTATTCTCTAAAAACCAAAATTTTGATGCAACATTAAGTAATTTATCAATCAGAAGAATTTCCATAGAAACATCATCTA
>CAZRLL010000217.1:0-6027 GCA_964600735.1 uncultured archaeon | reverse complement strand
GTTCCCAAGGTTGGAGATGTTTATTTGACTGTCGGAGGTGCAGGTTGGTTACATGCAGTAGTATCCATACAGAAACAATCTGAAGGAGACGCAAAAAATGCGATCATGGCAGCATTTGCTGCTCATGCCTCCCTAAAATGGGTGACAGTTGTTGATCTGGACATAGATGTGTACGATCCAATAAATGTTGAGTGGGCAACTATAACACGTACAGGCGAGGATGATATCATAATTATTAACAAGGCAAGGGGTTCCAGTTTAGACCCCGCAATGGACGAGAAAACCAAAACCTCAATTAAAGTCGGTATCGATGCCACTATGGATCTTTCAAAATCGGTAAACAGTTATAAACGGATCAAAATACCACGGGACTAATGTTCCCTTAGTAATAAATCAATCCAGTCGTCCAGAACTATTGCTCTGACCTTACTTGACATCCTAGTTGCCAATATATGGTAGCAAATTTTTCCAGGTTCTTTTAAACATCTAAGAATGAACTGTTCACAAGTGCAATATTCGGGTAATATTACCAGATAATCATCCCTCGATCCAGTAACAATATAGTGGTTTTGTAAGTTTTCATCTTCTGGATTAAGCTTAGCAATCTTGTCATTTTTAATTAAATTCATGGCCTTCTCAAGGTCCTTACTATTCTTTTCCTTTTTCGCTGCCATGAACTCGGTTCCAATTACTTCTAAAATAGTGGATTATATAAGATGAATTGATTGATTATATATAAATTTGCAGACTGTCGAGATGGGTTGGTAATAAACTCAAATTCTTCAGAGAGAGATCTGCTAATTTCCTTACATCATATGGTACTTTGCGTTCACGATTAATATGAATTGTTTTCATACCTAGTTTTCTTGGTTTCAATATCTCATGTATGGAATTGCCAATCATAACCGAGCTTTTCGGACTGGTTTTGACACGGTGAAGCATTTGGCGATAATACTTGAGAGTGTGTTTTGTAGCTGCAAGAGTGTCAAAACCATAAAAACTATCAATATAATCATTTAAATCGTTTGCTGCTATAATCCCCTTGATATGTGAGGAGTGACTGCTACTTGCCACGTGCATTTCATACCCCTGTTTCTTCAATTGCCCCAAAATGTCTAGAACCTCAGGATAAAGAGCTTTTACTTTTGAGGCTATCGAAAATTCAAATGGTCTAGACCGTAGGTCTTCACATGTAGGATCAATTTCTAGTCCTTCATAAAGAAACTGAGGGAATAAACGATCACATCTTTCTAAAAATTCCAAAAATTCTCTCCCTATCTTTCTTTTAGTTGGATTCCTAAGGTAGTCAAAAGCTTCTTTTTCCCAAAGGGCTAGTGCCCCATCATATCTATCCTCTGCATCTTTTTGCGATAAATTTAAATGATTTACAAGATGCTCAACAGTTATTCGTTTATATTCATCGAAAATTCGTGGTGTATTTACAAGAACACCATGTAAATCGATGAATAAGACCGGTTGTGACATGAAAGGCAACTTCTTTAGTCTGAGAAGAAAATTACTGCAAAATGATTGAAAACAGTCTCATTTTACCGATTGATCAAGATTTTTAATTGAAAAAATTATAATAATTTAGAAAATCCTAAATTATTAATTATCAATATGCTGTGTTAAAATGTCGTCCGTCTTGATCAACCAAAGACGCTTTATTTCATGAATTTGCATGTTGAGGAATTTTCTTCATATATTTGAAACTCTATTTGACAATTAATTAAACTATCGTAAATAAAAATGAATTAATATTCTGATTATAATCACTTAATTTCTTGATCCAAATATCTTTGTGCCGATCCTCAAAATTGTCGAACCAGCATCAAGCGCCTCCTGCCAATCATGTGACATTCCCAATGAGATTTCTGCAAGATTATATTTTTTAGTAAATAAAATAAAATTATGATAATTCCTTTCAATTTCTGTTTTTGTCCAAGAAAATGCCCCCATTCCCATAAATCCTACAATATTAATTCCCAAGGTATTTGCTTGAAAGAGAAGTTTATCGATCGATTCATAATTATAACTAATTCCAGATTTTGTTTCTTCATGGGATATATTAATTTGAACAAGACATTTGCCTTGAAATTTCAGGTTGGCTAATCGGTTAGCCAATTTTACAGAATCTAACGAGTGAATATATTTCGCAAATGGGACAATTTTCTTTGCATTTCCTCTTTGGAGGTGACCGATATAATGCCATTCAGCTTGCGGTAATTGATCAGCTTTGGACACCAATTCTTGGACGTAATTCTCTCCAAATTTTCTTATTCCACAATCCCAAGCGGCATTTACCTCCTCAATCGATCTTGTCTTAGAAACAGCAAGAATGTTAGGAATATTTAATCCTTTTTCATTGCAATAATCATTAATTTCTTGAGTTAAATTATTCCAATTCTCACGAATCAAATCAATTGTTGCCTCATAACCCATTTACACACACTCAAGAATATTTTGTATCTAGCAATTCAGATAATAATCTCTTGACTGCTTCTAATGGAGTGATATTCTCTTCTAATATTTGGGTCACAGACTTCTTTATCAATGAATTTTCACCTTCTTTAACTTTAAGTGAAATTGATTCATTTAACCTGAAAATCACTTCATTCGCAAGTCTCATTTCTCTTCTTCTGGATAAATCATCAGATCTTGTCAAATAATTCCAGTGATCTTCTATCTTGTCAACAATTTTTGAAATTCCTACCTGATTCAGGGAGTTAGTTAAGATTATTGGAGGAATCCAACTTTGAGTTGAAGGTATCAAATCAATCAATGAGTTAATCTGATTCGCCAGTTCATCAGAACCTGGCAAGTCTGCCTTATTCACAGAAAATATATCTGCAATTTCCATTATTCCTGCTTTAATAATTTGAATTTCATCTCCTAATCCAGGCACAGATAAGACAATTGTTGTATCACAACTATGAATAATATCGACCTCACTTTGTCCAGCTCCAACCGTTTCAACAATAATCTTATCGAAACCAAAAGCATCCATCAATGAAATACAACTAAAAGTTGCTTTTGATAATCCACCCAGTCTCCCTCTTGATGCCATAGATCTTATAAAAACACCTTTATCTTTAGTAAAACCCAACATCCTTATCCGATCCCCTAGAAGTGCACCTCCCGAAAATGGACTTGATGGGTCAATAGCTAGAACAGCAACTGATTTACCTCTTTTTCTGTATTCCCCGATGAGTTTATCGACTAAAGTGCTTTTACCTGATCCAGGTGGTCCAGTGACCCCGACTATGTGTGAGTATCCAGTGTTTGGAAAAATAATCTTCATGATTTCATCTGAGCTAGGTAATTGATTTTCTATCAAGGTAATACATCTCGCAAGAGCCCTGCGGTCCCTCTGTAATACCAATTCCCCTAGTTCTCTTGAATTCAAAATAATTACCGACTTTGTTTTTTTACAAGTTTCTCCTATATTCCCCACCGACTTGGTACAACTTTTGACTAATTTGACCCAAAGAGCAATATTGAACTGTATTTAATAACTCTTCGAAAAGGTTTCCACCCGATATCGCCTCTCTCTGTAATTTCTGAAGAGAGATTTCGGTATCCTTGGAGTGTTTTTCCTGGAATTTCCTCAAACGATTGATTTGTAAATCTTTTTCTTCTTTAGTCGAACGAATTAACTCCTTTACTTCTAAGGTATTTGCATCCCGATTGGGGTTTAGAAAAGTATTCACGCCGATAATTGGCAATTCACCAGAATATTTTTTAGTCTCATAATAAAGCGATTCTTCTTGTATTTTTCCTCTTTGATACTGCGTTTCCATTGCTCCGAGTACACCTCCACGTTCACTTATCCTCTTAAATTCCGATAATACAGCCTCTTCGACCAATTCAGTAAGTTGATCGATAATATAAGCTCCTTGATTTGGATTCTCATTTTTAGCAATCCCAAATTCTTTGTTTATTATCATTTGAATTGCAAGAGCTCTTCGTACAGATTCCTCTGTTGGCGTCGTGATCGCCTCGTCATATGAATTGGTATGGAGTGAATTACAATTATCATAAATTGCCAGAAGTGCCTGTAAGGTGGTTCTAATGTCATTAAAATCAACTTCTTGGGCATGTAGACTTCGCCCACTCGTCTGAATATGGTATTTTAACATTTGACTCCTTTTATTACCTTTATACTTTTGCTTGACTGCTATCGACCAAATTCTCCTTGCAACTCTTCCGATTACACTATACTCGGGATCCAACCCATTTGAGAAGAAGAAACTAAAATTTGGAGCAAAATCATCAATGTGCATGCCACGGGCTAGATAATACTCAAGATAGGTAAATCCATTTGCAAGAGTAAATGCAAGTTGGGAAATTGGATTTGCTCCTGCTTCAGCAATGTGATATCCTGATATTGAAACTGAATAATAATTTTTTATACTACGATCAACAAATGATTGTTGAACATCTCCCATTAATCTTAAACTAAAATCCGTTGAAAATATACATGTATTTTGAGCCTGATCTTCTTTTAAGATATCAGCTTGCACTGTACCTCTCACCACCTGTAATGTATTACTGGTGATATCTTCATATTTTTGATCAGGGATCATTTTTCGAATATCTTCCCAAATTTTAAGCGATGGAGTATTATCATCTACATACCAGTATTCGCCTCTATGTACATTGAATCCGTATCTTCCGTCACCTGTTCTCACATATACTTCTGCTGGGGATAATAATTCTTGCTCTGTTATCCATTTCCTTACTTGCTGTCGAATTGCTGTATTCATGAAAAATGCCAATATAATCGGGGCAGGTCCATTAATAGTCATACTCACCGATGTGGTGGGTGAACATAGGTCAAAACCGGCATAAAGACTTTCCATATCCTCCACTGTACATATGGAGACGCCACTATTCCCAATCTTACCATAAATATCAGGACGCTCATGTGGATCCTCCCCATAAAGTGTAACTGAATCGAATGCGGTAGATAATCTGGTAAACTGTTGCTCTTTTGCAAGATAATGAAACCGTTTATTTGTCCTTTCTGGAAGACCTTCTCCAGCAAACATGCGCGTGGGATCTTCAGTAACCCGTTTAAATGGATACACTCCCGAAGTAAAGGGAAAACTTCCTGGGACATTTTCCAATAATAACCATTCCAATAATGTTCCCCAATCTTCATGTGTAGGGAAGGCTATCTTTGGTATATTCAATTGAGATAGGGATTTGGACATTGTATTTACCCGGATATCCCTTCCTCGGACTTTATAAATAAATTCTTGCGATAGATATTTGATCTTTAGCTTTGGCCAATCTTGTAACATCTTCTTGTTGTCTACACCAATTTGACCATCATACCAGATTATTTGTTCATCAAGTGTTTTGACAATATTTTCAGTGGAGTGTCTTATTCTAGGTGGTTGTGATTCTAAATGGGGATTTTCTTGTTCTGTAGACTCTTCAATTAATCTTTTTACAGACTTTAGATGCCAATAATTTCTTGCTAAATTTGATTGAGTTTTTACCCATGATTTATATTCGCCAACTGTATCAGCAATCTCTGCGAGATATCTCACTCGGTTTGGGGGAATTATACTTTCTCTATTTGAATTTCCTAGGGGTATATCACCAAGTTCTGTTAGGCTTGACTCGAAATTGTGAAATTTATTATTTACAGTATTTATCAATTTAAGATATAGTGTATTTATACCTGCATCGTTGAATTGACTTGCTTTCGTCCCAATTATCGGAAGTTCATCGTCAGGAAATCTATCCACATCAAATTGTTTTCTTGATCTACGATACTGTTTTTTGACATCCCGGATTGCATCGAGGGAACCCTTTTGTTCAAATTTATTAATTGCAATGATATCTGCAAAATCTAACATATCAATTTTTTCCAATTGAGTTTGTGCACCATATTCAGATGTCATTACGTAAAGTGAGATGTCCGTGATATCTATTACTTCGGAATCCGATTGACCAATGCCACTCGTTTCGAGTATTACTAAATCATAACCAGCTGTTTTACATATATCAATGGCT
>CAZRLL010000216.1:0-6046 GCA_964600735.1 uncultured archaeon | reverse complement strand
TTCAATGAAATCGATGAGTGGCAGCTTCAGTGAAACAAGAAGTGGACTGAATGTCCTAGCTTTGTCTAGATATTTCTAAGTTCTATAGTACGGCTATAATATATGTATTAGGTAATTGGGCACACCAAAATTTATGGATTAATGTAATACCTGAAATTAAAAATGGGTAAATTTGCAATTGTTGAAGAAATTCTGGAAATTTGCTAGTAATACCAAAGGAGGTCATTAAATATCGACTTCAATCTCAATATAGTATTTACTTATTAAATCGAGGACGTATTCTGCTTCTTTGTAAGAACTGGGAGCTTCATCCTTAAAATCATCTACATCATATTCCTCTTCAAACCCATATCCGGCAGAAGTCCTTCTATTGGTTAATTTCAGCATAATTTTTGTTATTTCATCAATTTTTTTCGCAAACCAAGATGGAACATTATAATTTTTGGGTAATGAAAACAATTCTTGACTAACATCATGGACCCGCTTGAATCTGTAACCTTTTTCTAATAAAATTGATTTTACGCCATGTTCTACGGCCATTTGAGAATTGTATACCACATCATCCCACCTTTCATCTTCCAAGGCCCTTTTTGCCCCTTGCAACCATCTTGTCGCCCGTTTAAATGCTAGAATTGATTTCCGTCGACTACTTATTTTATGTCCCTCCTTGCCTTCCAATAGATTTTTCCATCATAAGTATGAATTTCTACTAAATCCAACTCATGTATGAGATTAATCACCGATTCTCTAAATTTTTCCTCCCATGATCCTCTTGAGTGCAAGGTAACTCCTTCCTTCAAAATAACAGGAAGAATAGCATGATCCTTATTGATTTGTTCCGCATTAAATGGGAGAAATTGTATTCTAAAATCAATGTTATTGTACTGTAGTATTGAAAATATCCAGGTTTTCCAGAATTTACATTGAGAATCAACAAGTTCCTCGTAGGTCTTGTAATTTACTTCCTCATCAAACAGTATGAATAAGTCGATATCGCTTGTTTCGTTATAGTTATTTCTGGTGAGGGAACCAAATAACATGATTAAACATATTCTATCCTGAAAATCCTCAATTAGAGCACGAATTAAATATCCTAATGCAAGTTTCAATAGAAATGATATATTAACATCTTGGAGGTTATCAATCGGTATGGATAATATCGATAGGATTTTTATTAAAGGTTCAACTATTAGCTTTCCTTGTTCAGAGAGGAAATATTGCTTATTTTTGTGAATTATCAATTTCTCAGAGATTAAATTTTTTAAATCATTTGTTAGAGTTTTCGAATTTTTTACAAGAGATTTTAATTGGGTAAAATTAGCTGATTCAAGCGCGTCTAGGAAATTAAGAAGAGAAGTCAGTCGTTCATTGATTATACTCATTAGTTTATAATTATAAAGTATTAGTTTCCATATATAAACTAATTGATACAAATTATTTCTGTTAATTGAGAAAGCATTATCAATGGTTTGATAAAATTAATTTTGGGTTCTGGCTCAAAATCCTTATTGGTTATTTTATGGGAAACCTTTTTAATCCATCTGAAATATAAATTCACGATTCGAAATAAAAAACGCCCCAAACTATCAAATTCTGCGAAATGCGTATTTTGCTGATAATCCGCAATTATAATTAATTAGGCAAATGTTTAATCAATCAATACTATAACTTGTTTAGAAGAACCAGTATTAAGTTTAATAAATACTATGCAAAAAACAAAATTAAGTTGAATATGACTAGTTGAAAAAATCATAGAACTCAAGGGGCTCTTCCATTCCCCAAAAAAATGAAGAATAGAAATACTCAGAACCACTATTAAGTTTAACATACAAATGAATGGGAATCATACTAAATATCCTCCGAAATATCAACCAGTTTCCCATGAGGTGATTAAAACTCCAGTTCTCTCAAAATGGGTTACATTATTGGTTAACACTATCGATCCGGTATTAATTGCTATAGATGCAATTAATGTATCCATGGCACCGATTTCTTTTCCTTTCAACCTTGTGACTAATTCACCAAACGTCTGGGCATCAGCAGTGGTAAAATTAAGGACGATAAATGAAGATATTAAATTTTTTACTTTTAGTAGACTAGCTGTAACTGATTGGGATTTATATGCACCTTCAAACAGTTCTGCGGCATTTATAGTAGTAGTGTATAAAATTGCATTTTCTTCGTTTAATTCGGTAATTTTTTCATTTGCTCGGGATTTCCCACGGTATAAATCAATCAGAAAGTCAGTATCAGCGATAACTTTCACAGTTTAACCTCTCTGAGTTTTCTATTTTCTCTATCGAGGTAGGCATCTTCAACGCAATCGGCGAGATCATCAGAGCCTGTAGCATCATATTTCCTGATATTCTCAATTGTTTTCAAAATTGTTCCAGGATCACCCTTTTTTTCAATTAGCCTGAGAATCAATTGGCTAAACGATTCATCAGGTTTTTTTAACTTTTTTAGTTCGGTATATGCGGTCTCCGATATCGATAATGTTTTTGTTGCCATTAACATAATACACGGCGATCGTGTATTAAAATACTATGGTTTATGGTTAAAAAAAATGTGATATGTCGGAAGGAAGTATTAATTCAGCATTAGAATTTTGATCAAGAGCAACAATTCTATTAATATTCGTGGATTAATCCATTATTACTTTCATAGATTTTAAATCTAAATCCTTGGTCTCTCGGTTTTGCAAGGTGTTATAATTGAGAAGTTTCCTCGGACGAGACATTTTATCACTAAAAGATATAGAAAGAAATGAAATATTTCACATCATCGATGTGGCACTTGAACTTGAACCTATTGCCAGAGAAAGAAGAAATGCTGAAATATTGAAAGAAAAAACTCTGTTAACGGCATTTTACCAGCCAAGTACCAGAACTCGTTTAGCAACTGAGGCTGCCATGCATCGACTTGGAGGCCATGTAACAGGTTTTTCCGATGCCAAGATGACACGTGCTGGTGATTTCTACCAAGAATCGATTAAGGATACAGTTCACATGCTTGAGTATTATGGGGATGTCATTGCCATGAGACATTTTCAGCAGGGTGCACCAGCTGAGGCTGCTAAATGGTCGTCTGTACCAGTAATTAACTGCGGCGATGGATGGGGTGAGCATCCAACTCAAGTTTTAACCGATCTACTCACCATTTACAAGGAGAAGGGGACGATTGACGGATTGAATATACTGGCAGTCGGTGACATGCGTATGAGAACCATGCACAGCCTTTCTTACGCGGCAACCAATTTTGACTTGGAAATATCCTATGTCTCCCCATCCGATATGTCTTTGACTGAGGAATTTAAGCAGGAAATACTGGAGAGGGGTAATATATTTACAGAATTCGAGTCAGTAGAGGATTGTATTGGTAAAGCTGATGTGATATACATGGAACCAGTGGTCCAACCTGATTATACTCTATCCAGAGACGAAGTACCTGATGATTATGGATTGACTCCCAAGGAATACAAAATTACCAAGAAATTATTACTCGAAAAAGGACAATCAGATGCTATAGTACTGCACTCACTCCCCCGGATGGATGAACTGCCAACTGATGTTGATGAGACTCGATTTGCTAGATACTGGGAGGAGGCATTCAATGGAGTGGTAATGAGAATGTCGCTGTTATCTTTGGTTCTTGGAGCAATGGAATAGTAATTCAATTTGTGTGATTACGTTATTTCGCAATTTACTGATATTTATTAAATTTAGTTGTTTTATAGACAGTTATAACAATAATGTCTGTATCCGTTCTTCGATAAATAATTCTAAGTAAGAAATTCTCATATTTGGATTGCTTAACATAATTGCCAAAATTGTCCTGGATAGAATGTTTGTCATTTTCGATCGATGATAATAGATTAATTACCGCATCTTTTTCAATTTTTCATTGCTTAATCCTCTCCAAGGCATGTTTTGTTAAAATTATCAATTTATCACATCGAACTAACTTGAGAGATTAGCTCTTCCTCCTTCAGAGTGATTATCTTATTTAAATCAATATTTCGTGATGAAAAGTTCAGAATTTCAATGGCTACAATTTTTCCATCATCATTATAGTCAATAATAATTCCTGGACTTAATTCATCACTTTCAATTACGGATCCTGAACCAATTTTAATATAAATCGCGTCAGCAACCTGATCATATTGTAAATCCATTGTGAAACGTATTTCCTTTTATGTTCGATATTATATGGAATACGAAATAAGATAAATGTTTCTCTTTATTTCGTACATACATGAGTGATTACCTCAATCACCATCTATAAGAAGAAGGGGACGATTGACGGATTGATGTAGATGAGACACGATTTGCCAGATATTGGGAGGAAGCATTCAATGGAGTAGTAATGAGGATGTCGTTGTTATCTTTAGTATTGGGAGCAATGGAATAAATCGCTCATTAATGAAATGGAAAATCGTTCAAAAAGTTTACTTCTTTCATCAATTAAATCACATTACCATTCGGAAATTACAAGATAGGGACATTATCTAGTAATAACGCAAAAAATACTAGAAGAATCGACTTCTTGAATAGAAGTATTAAGTTTCAATTTTGAGGATAAGTTATGAAATTCTTCAGAATTGATTGTAGTGGCCATGAAACCGTCGTTACAGACAATTATCCCATTTTTTGATTTTTCATAATCAATTTCACCTATCAATCCTGCATCTGCTTGAAGTTGAAACCAATCTAAACGAGAATCCCAAATTTTTTCAGAATAGCTAGAAAATAATACTATTCTTCCTTCTCTAGTTACTCTAATTGCTTCAATAATCAGATTTTTCTTTTCCAATTTGAAAGCAGAGATCGCGTTTTGAACCGCTAGTACAACGTCGAAGCTTTTATCGTCAATTTCTAGGTGTTGGGCATCCATTTCGAATAATTCCACATTGTTGATATCTAATAGATATTTCCTAGCATATTCCAAACTTTCTTTTGAATTATCAATTCCCACAACTCTGGTTGCATATGAGGCAATTTCTGCCATAACTCTCCCATAACCGCAACCCAATTCAAGTATTTGATCTGTAGGAGATATAAATTGCTTGACATAATCAATTTCTGCTTTGAGATACTGTTTGATTCTTGGTGGGGCGACATCATAACAACGTTTCAATCGTTGTGCAGACAAATTTTTAGAGTAATAATCATTCATATTAAACCTAGTTTTTATTACGGTGAGCAACGGATACTGCCAGGATGCATAAAATCTCATACATCATAGTTGCACCGACCAAAGAAGTGATCCCTGAGGGATCCAGTGCTGGTGCTACCTCAACAACATCTCCACCAATTAAATTCAAGCCGTTTAAACCTCTAATAAGTGATTGAGCTTCAATAGTAGTTAAACCTCCAATTTCAGGAGTTCCCGTACCTGGCGCGTAAGCCGGATCTAGGCTGTCAATGTCGAAGGAGATGTAAGTTGGATCAGGTCCCGCAATTTTATTTATTTCTTTAACTACTGCATCCACACCCAATTTGGTAAACTCTTCCATGAATATCACTCGCATACCTGAATTTAAAGAAAAATCCCATCCCTCCTCAGAAATCTGAGCACCCCGAATGCCAATTTGCACTGTTCGATTAGGATCAAGTAATCCCTCTTCAACAGCTCTACGAAAGGGTGTACCATGTGTGAATTTATAACCCAATTCCTCATTGCAGGTATCTGTATGAGCATCGATATGAACCAGGCCTACAGGTCGATTAGAAGCAATAGCACGTAAAATGGGCAATGTGATGGAATGATCTCCTCCTACACTAAGAGGAGTTACGCCAACCGAATGTATTTTTCTATAAAAATTTGTGATGTCATTTTGTGCAGACTCGATATGAAAAATGTGAGGTATGGGAACATCGCCTAAATCTGCAACACGGCAAAGTTCATATGGATTAGTTCTTGTTATATGATGCACTGGTCGCATCATGGTGGACTTATTACGGATCTCACGAGGTCCATATCGTGCCCCAGGGCTGACTTCTACAGCACCATCATAAGGGACACCGATAAGACCAATATCTAATCC
>CAZRLL010000215.1:0-6048 GCA_964600735.1 uncultured archaeon | reverse complement strand
CTTTCAGAAACCGATCTCCTAAATAGACTAAATGCAATACATATTTCAGATGAAGTATATCCCCCTTTAGAACTGTTGAATGATATTCTAAATATAACTGACTCTGTAATTGTTAAAAATTATATGTTAAAAACAATTAATGCAATTGAGACCCGATTACAAAATTTAAGGGATAGAACTATCCATCGATATTAGTTAAAAGATGTACGACTAATGTTAACTTAATGTTAAAAGATGTACGACTAATATTATGAGTAAGTTAAAAGATGTACGACTAATATTATGAGTAAGTTAAAAGATGTACGACTTACTTAAATTCAGGAATTATATGTTCTCCATATTCGGCTACAGTGCGCTCTTCCTCGCTGCACATGAGGTAAATGTTGAATTGATCAACACCAACAGCCTCTAATTCCTTTAATTTCTTAATATGATCATCTGTAGACCCCAAGATTCCGAACGAGTCGATTATATCATTACTTATGAAATCCAGATGATCAGCATCTTTATCCGCATGTTCATGATAATCATAGCCTTTTCTATCTTTGATATACTTTGTGAAATAATGAGGAATATCATCAGATTCCATTCCATACTTCTCTACGACGTCCTGGACGTGATTACCCACCATAGCAGGGAACCATCTTGTCTGCTCGCGTGCTTTCTCCATATCACCCACCCAGACAGGTGCTGCAGACATGACTTTGTAATTACTCATATCTTTACCAGCAGCCTCACCAGCGCTTTTTGCCTGTCCGCTGAACCATTTGATTAATCCAGGATCTGCAAGTTGAATAACCAGACCATCTCCTGACTCTCCAGCAGCTTTCAAGGCCAAGGGTCCATAAGCAGCGATCCACACTGGGATCTCATAACCATTTGCCCAGGGAAATTGGGCAGAAGTTCCCTTGTAATCAACCTTATCTCCACGGACCATCCCTCTGATGGCATCTGCAAATTTTTTCATATTGGTGATGGTCATTGGTTTTTTGCCCAGAACCCTTCTGGAGCTATCTCCCCTTCCCAATCCAATCTCAATACGATTATTACCCTGGATTGCCAGAGTGGCATATTTACTTGCAGCTACCGACCATTCTCGTACCCCAGGATTGGTAACCAAAGGTCCAAAAATCATATTATCTGTATTTTCCATGCACATAGCAATGTTGGGATAGCATTCACGCCAAAGAACATGGGAGTCGAAGAACCAAGTGTACTTAAACCCAGCAACTTCTGCCTGTTTGGTTAAGGCTACAGTTCTTTGAGGACTAATATCTCCCTTGAAAGTAATTCCAAAATCCATAATTTTCACTTATTTATTCTTAGTTTGATAAATCACCTTTACCAAAGGGAATTATAACTCTTTATCGTGTATGTAACTTTTTTACCAATTTCTATTTCTTTTTTTGAAAAATTTATACTAGCAATTTTGGCAATATCTGAGGAATTGTGATCTTGGATCTATAAATCTGCAAAATTTTTTATTCTAAGACTTGAGATATTGATTTGATATAGTATTTAAAATTATATCTAGTTCAACTTTATCAAATTTTATTTTGTAACGATATACATTTATAATTCAAAGCTAAAATATTAAGTTATAACAATTAAAATTATTTTGGGGTGCAATGATGAGACACGAAATCTTCTTTAGATATATGTCGACAGGAAATATCTTGGATGCAAAAGAATATGCATCTAATTTGTCAGAGGAAAATATTGTACAAAAATTACTTCTTCTAGGGTATTATGAACAAATTCATGATAACGATTCGATGACTGAAAAATATTTATCTGCGATTAATAATCTTATTCGTCAAAAAAAGTTTACCCTATCAAAAGTAGATGAACTGGCATTTTTATCCATACAAGGAGTTATCAATTTTCGAGCACAAAATAATTTTGATATATCAATCACTTCAAAAAATATCAAAGATTTGATCGCAAAACTAGATGAACAAGAACGTATGGAATCATATTTTTGGCAATGCAATTACTATAACTTGATGTCTTGGCATTTTATGAGAAATGCAGAACCTGAAAAAGCTCTCAAACATTTGAAAATGGCTAGACAATTGGCTGAAAAAGCAGATAATACGGCTTTAACTGCGATTTACTATAATGATATCGGTGCAGTGCATTTAGAATCAGGTAGATTGGATCTAGCTGAACAAAGTGTACAATTAAGTATTAAACTTGCTAGTGAACATGAAAACTTCCCTCTCTGTTGCCAATATGGGAATATGTCCGAATTATACATGATTAAAGGTGAACTTGATAAAGCAGTAACTTATGGTGAAGAAGCATTAAGTATTGTACAAGAAAAATGCACTGTAATTGCTTATGCCTGTTTCAGAGAAATATTAGGAGATATATACTTAAAACAAGGAGATACTGAAGCTGGAAAAAAATTATTTATAGATGCATTAAAGGATCGTGAGAATTTGGAAAGTCACAGCCGTGCAGCATTTGATTTATTCAAATTAGTAATTATTTCAATAGAAGAAGGAAACACGGAAAAAAGGGACTATTATTATGATCGTTTAGTTACCTTAGATAATAATATTAATACAAATATAACTAATGTTAGAAGGAAATTGGCTTTAGGAACAATTTTGAAGAACAAAAATCGAATGCGCGATAAAGTAAGAGCACAAGAGATATTTCGCGAAATCGTAGAAGCAGATAATATTAATTTTTGGAGTAAAATATCTGCATATCTAAATCTCTGTGATTTACTTGTGTATGAATTACAAACTTCGGAAGAAGAGGAGATCTTAGATGAATTGAATGAGTTAATTACGAAAATTTATTCAATAGCTGAGGAGAATGATGCCATTTCATTAAAATTAAAAATAATTGGAATTACAGCAAATATCAGAGTAATCGAGGGTAAATTCAATGAGGCAATAGATTTATTTGACCAATCAAAAACCTTGGCAGAAGAATTTGGTCTCAAGAAGACGTGGGATGAAATAAATGAAAAAGAAATGGATTTTTTGGAAAAAATTGATGAATGGAAGAATTTAGTCGAGAATAATTCTTCATTACGGGATAGAGTCGATAAAATTAAGATAAAAAATTATATTGCTAGTGCAATTAAATTACAAGGTGAAGCTGAAAGATTCATTTGAAAAGATGAAATTTACTTTAACTATTTAGAAGAATATTTATGTAAAAATTACCATAATCCCCAAATTTCTACTCATTTTTTTGAAAATTTACGAATAAAAGGTATCCTTCATCCATCTACCAAGGCATCATAAGTATCGGGTCGACGGTCCCTGAAGAACTGCCAAACTTCTCTTACTTCCCGTATTTTGTCAAGATCCAGGTCAGCAATCACCACTTCATCCTTGTCCCTACTTCCCGTGGCTAGGAATTCTCCACGTGGATCACAAAAATAAGATGTGCCATAGAACTCACCAATTGAGTCATCCTCAACTCCCACCCTATTTATTGCACCGATAAAATATCCATTGGCTACTGCATGTGCAGGTTGTTCTAATTTCCAGAGGTACTCGCTCAGTCCTGCTACAGTAGCTGATGGATTGAATACAATCTGGGCTCCGTTAAGTGCAAGTGCTCGGGCACCCTCTGGAAAATGCCGATCATAACAGATGTACACACCCACGTCTGCATATTTTGTTTTGAATATTGGATAACCGAGATTTCCCGGTCGAAAATAATACTTTTCCAAAAAACCTTTTGTTCCATCTTCAGTAACAGGAACATGGGGAATATGATTTTTCCTATATTTTCCCATATAAGTTCCATCAGCATTTATCACCGCAGCCGTATTGTAATACACTCCTGGTTGATCCTCCTCATAGACTGGAATTACAATTACCATTTGAAATTCTTTGGCAAATTTTGCAATTCGATCTACAGTCGGGCCTGGTACGGGTTCGACTAATCCATACCATTTTTTATTTTGAGTTGCAGGAAAATATGGTCCATAGAATAATTCCTGAAGACATAGGATCTGTACCCCCTTTTCTCCTGCTTCCCTTATCATCTTCTCATTTTTAACAATATTTGCCTCTTTAATCTCCTCAAGAGATGCTCCTTCTGGATAATCAGCATCTATTGCTTGTATTAGTCCACACTTAACAATCATATATTAATCTGCAGCATTATTCATATAAAAACTTTAAGCGAAAGGAATCGAATTATTCACGGGGAAGGATGATTCAGCCTTCATAAAATTGATCAGTAATATCTAGACACTTATCGATTACGTCAACGCCATATTGTATCTGTTCATCATTTATTATCAGTGGGGGTGCACAGAATATCCAATTCCACCTGACAAATGTGTTTATTCCATTCTCAACCAGAGTTGCAGCAACTTTTTGCATGGGTTTGCTCAATGGTTCATTGAAAGGACTCATAGGTTCTCTTGTCTTCCGATTTTTTACTATCTCGACCACCTGCAACAGGCCAGTGCCCCTTACTTCTCCCAGTGATGGATGTTTCTCCATCAATTTATTTAGGCCGTCTGATAAAACATTTCCCATAACCCGGGCATTTTCCGGGAGATTTTCATTCTTATAGACTTCAATATTGGCAATCGCTGTAGCACAAGCAAGTGGATGTGAGCTATAGGTCAGACCAACCCAGAGTATATTTTCATCAAAATGCTGAGCAATCTTATCATCTACCACCACTGCACCCAGTGGGATATAGCCACTGGTTAATACTTTTGCCATAACCATCAAATCCGGCTTGACATATGGATAATGATCAATTCCAAACCACTTACCCATGCGCCCGAAACCACTCATGACCTCATCGATTATTAATAGAATATCATAAGTCTCACAGATTTCTTTTACACGTGACCAGAACGAATCCCCACCCTGCATGATCCCGCTCGATCCACTGTATCCCTCCAGCATCAGCGCAGCAATATTCTTAGGTCCTTCATATCTGATAGTATCTTCTAATAAATCTGCAATAATTGTATCCCCCTCTTCATTTGTTCTATCACGATATACCGGATTCCTATATGAATAGGGACCATGCATACGCACAATCCAGGGAACCCCGGGTTCATTTGCCAACCTTCGAGGATCCCCTCCTGCAGTCATCGCACCAAAAGTTCCACCATGATATGACCGATATCTAGTGATTATCTTCTGTCTACCAGAATATAACCTAGCGATTTTCATGGCATTTTCAACTGCATCTGCACCTGCAGTAGTAAAGAAGCTTTTATTCAGATCAAGGGGTGTGACTTCACTCAATAATTCACCCAGTCTTCCCCGTGCTTCAGTAGCCATTCCAGGATAGGTAAAACATAATTTCTCTGATTGTTCCCTTATTGCATTGAGTACATGCTTGTTAGAATGCCCAATATTAACATTCATAAGCTGGGAAGACCAATCTAAGTATTGTTTGTCATTTTCATCATAGAAGTATACTCCCTCAGCTCGAGTAACCGGAATTGGGTTCCACCCTTTTTGAGCTATCCAGCTAGCAAGAGTATATTTCTTACTTTTATCCAATATATCAGACACAATTATTCCTCTTCCCAATTTCAAATTGCTTAATTTATTTATTTATTCTAATTTCATGAGATTATTGTGTTCTTTGTGTAATTGTTTAAACAGTCGTCGAGACTCAAGTACATTTAATTTTGGACCTGCTTCGGCATAATATCGAACCATAATACTTTCATTGGAATTAATTACTTCAATTCGAAAATCTTCCAAATTAAGTAAATAATTTTCCTTACTCAGACCCTCAATTGGCTCTAAGGTGATTTCGGTAACATTTTCCCTTCTTGATCGTTCAATCTTTTTTACTCGTTTTATCGCTGAAGATGATCTTTTTCTCATTTCATCAAGGTATTTTACCAGATTATCCTTTGAAGTAGTATTATCATAGAACGAACCTAGTGATTTCTCAAGTTCAATGGCAAAGGTCAGAATCGATCCGAATTGATTTAGAGAAGAATTTGGCATGGAAATAGTCCCTTTATTACCAGCGTTCAATTACCACTTTATGATCGGTAAAGAATTGAATAGAATCCGGACCCTGACC
>CAZRLL010000214.1:0-6080 GCA_964600735.1 uncultured archaeon | reverse complement strand
TTGATATTGGGTATCTTTGGATCTTTACTTGGTTTACTTGGAGGTTATGTATATGGATGGTTATTGGTCTTTTTTATGGGTACTGCATTTGATTTTCCATCAGGAGATATTTCCATAATTGTTACACAATCAACATTAATATGGGCTTTTGCTGCTGGATTTCTTATTTCTCAAATAACTGGTCTTCTGCCATCTATAAACGCATCTCGAATTAATGTAGCCGCTGTATTAAGGGGTTTGAACCCTCCATCCGGAGAAAAGTTCGGGAGAAAGTCATTAATCTTCGGTATAATTCTCACTGTAATCGCATTTTTTTTCATATTGCGGCTAGATCCAAACCCATTAATTGACGGCAAAGAGGCGTTTAAAGATGTAGCTGATGCGGAATCTAATTTTTTGGTAATTTCTACACTGGTTCTTGGACCATCATTACTATTCTCATATTATCGTAGTAAAAAAATAGGATTAACGTTTTTTGCTGTTTTTAGTTATGGATGGGCTAATTTCAATATTTTTGTGGTTTTGGGTTGGGTTGAAACCGGTAACGGTGGTGTTTTTTGGATACTTGGCCTAATTTTCTCACTTGTATTTGGATCAATAATTTTGGTTGGCATGAATCTAGGTTATGTGGCATCTTTTGGACAAAAGATTGCTTCCTTAATCGCGGGAAAGAGAAAGACTCCAATTAGAGGTACAACTTTGGTTGCCTTTAGAAAAATGACAAGTAAGGTTACACGTTCGACCTTAACCTTCGCTCTATTTGCTTCCATTTTGACACTTAATATATTTCTTGCAACTTGGAGTCATTCATTCAGGTATGGCTACGACTCAATTGTGGTTGAATTATCTGGTGGTACTGATATTATGGTGTTTAGTGATAGACCTATACCGGATAATGTAAACTTTACCCAGGAATTGATGTTAGAATTTGATGAATTGAATTTCATGAAAGCTTTTACCATGTCCAATGATCCTGTTGATGGTTACTTGAGCCCTAGTAAATTTAATAAAGAAATTGAACCTTGGCCTACATACCTTTTAACTATGGATGCTGGAGTTTTTAATGACAGTAAGGGAGATTATGAAATTAAATTTAATCTAATCGATGACAAAGAAGGTACTAACAAACCTGATGGAGGATCATTTGAAACATACAAAAATAAAGATGATGATCCTGCATTCACAGAAGAAGATCAGGTGGTCTGGGAAGCATTGTTAAGTAATAAAACACTGCTAAATACTGAGGAACAAGAAAAACCAATGATTTTGACTACATTTATTTATCAGGGGGATGTGACTGGATTTGAACAAACTCATCTTCCAGGAGAATCTGTTTTTCTTAATCTGACAGATGGCTCTTTACAAGAGTTTGTGATTGGATCAACTGCAAGTTCAAACCCAATTGTTGAGTTTACAATCATAAATGCAGAAGGACCAGAATTCGGGAGTGTTTGGTTTGTTAATGAATTCTGGGCTGACAAAATTGAAGGATTTACTGGTTTACAGGATCAATCTAATATTTTCTTGGGTAAAACAAGCTATGATGATATTCAGGCGGATGAAATTGAAGATTTAGTAGATGATATCGAAGTCTGGTCAAATAGCCAAGGTGGTGATTTCCGAAAAGATAATGAACTCTACGGAATTGTTGGTATTACAGTCTGGTCAATTTACGAGTATCAATTAGATGGTCAATATCGGTTCTTCCTATTCCTGCAGGCATTTGTCAGTTTAGGATTTTTAGTTGGTGTTCTTGGAATGATGGTTGTCGCACAAAGATCTGTTGCTGAAAGGCAGAGGGAAATTGGGATGTTACGAGCATTGGGATTCCGAAGAAAGGATGTCATAATATCGGTTGTTCTTGAATTGGTGGTGATGAGTCTAATTGGATTGATTATTGGAATTATCAATGGCAGTATCCTGGGCTATGCGCTTACAAATGTCAATTCTGGGGGAGATGCAACATTTTTGATCCCATGGGTAATGATGTTATTCTACAGCCTTCTTACAGTATTTTCGGCAATAATTGCAGCAATTTTTCCAGCGATACAGGCATCTCGTATTCCACCATCAGATGCTCTTCGATATACAGGTTAGGTGAATATTATGAGTAAAGCGATGTTAAAATTAGTCAATGCAAATAAAAAATTCAATGAAGGCTCTGATACCGAAGTGCATGCCGTTCGTGAGGCAAATTTAGTGGTTAAAGAGGGTGAAATGGTAGCCTTGATGGGGCCAAGCGGATCAGGTAAGTCAACCCTGCTAAATCTAATCGGAGGGCTTACACCAATTACATCGGGGCATGTGTATGTTGATGAAACGAGCGTTGGTGAATTATCGGATGAAAATCGAACTGCTCTCAGAAGGGATCAGATAGGATTTATCTTCCAGCACTTCAATCTACTGGAATTTCTAACTGCTGAACAAAATGTCATGTTACCTCTATTAATCCAAGGATTTCAGGAAGCGATCGCAAAACGACGAGCTACAATGTTATTAAGAGAATTGGGATTAGGTGGAAGACTAGAACATCTACCAGCGGAACTTTCCGGTGGTCAGCAACAAAGGGTGGCGATTGCACGATCATTGATAACAAACCCTCGTATAATACTAGGCGATGAACCGACTGGAGACCTAGATCAAGATTCTTCATTTGATGTACTAAAATTATTTCGGAGAATCAATAAAGAGAAGAAGCAGACACTACTGCTGGTGACGCACAATCCCAAGATAGGAGCCTTCTGTGATAGAATCATAAGAATCGAAGATGGTGCGATCGTATCAACTGGTTTGGAGGATAAATAGGTGAAGAAAATATGTTAGAGGAAAATGTGTTAGAAGAAAAAATCTTAGAACAAAAACTTGAATTAATTGTAACATTTCCCATTTTCAAGCCATTCCGAAGATTAAATACATCTTTCAGGAATGAATTAACAAAAGCATTAAAATCAATGAATCCTCGATTCAGACCAAAATATACACCAATAGTTGAGGAGTTAAATCAGTTTTTATTCTGCAGTGTATCTTCTGATGATCCCATTTACCTGGAAATACCAGAAAGAATTAAAATGGAAGATAAGATAGATGCGGTTTATTCTAAATTCTGTAAGAAGATATTAAAGGGATTGTATAAGTTGTACAAGAAGGATCCTGAATTAAAGAATTCATTGATAGCATTAACTGAGGCAAATAAAGGCTTAAAGCTCAATATTGATGAAGATATTGAAAAAATTCGTAATTTGCCGGATTATAATGTCGAAGAAATCGATAAAATCTACAAGAATGGTTCTTTGATCATATGGGACATGCCTGGCGAGCAGGTAGATAGGATAATTGCTGGTTATGAGAAAATTAATCGTGAAGGGGATTCACTATCTGAAGCTGATATTGGCATGGTATCCGATGAATTAGCACTTGCTACATTTGGTAAGGAGCATGTTCCTTCACTAATAAAACAAACTGGTCATATTGTAGAGTCATTATCTGATCTCCCAAAACAAATTTCCAAATTTAAAGAAGGATTAACTTCAATAAAGGATAAGCAAGAGAAAAATTTGATAATTGAGGTTACCAGCGTATTTTTAGGGAAATTACTTGGTATTCGCGAACCGACCACATTGGCTCTGAAACAACTTCAACGTTATATTGATTTGGAAAATGAATTAAGAGAAGAAGGAGAAAAAATTGGATCAAGTTTCTTAACCAATATTTACTCGAAATTTATGGACAAAAAAGAGATAACGAAAGTAATGAGTGATATAGAAAATATCGAAAATGTCGTGACTGAAAATTCAGATAATATCAGAGAGATTCTTTCAACTATTGAAGAGCTTGAAGTTACTGGAAAATCACCAGATATTATTCGTGATTTTGTTAAATATGTAGCACATATATATCTTCATTTCGAGATGTTCAGGTTCATTACAGATACGTTTCAAGATATCCCTAGTTTTACGGCCATGGGTGGTGGAGTGGCTATGGAGACAGGCTATACTGGTGATTTTGAAGTTCCCGAAGACACTATTATATACATTAGAGATGTATTTAGAACCTTTCCCTTGATAAATCATACAGTATATGCCCTTCGTGGAGTTGACCTCGAGATAAAAAGAGGTGAGTTTGTAGCTATTATGGGACCTTCTGGATCGGGAAAAACAACTCTCCTGAACATAATGTCCAGCTTGGATCATCCCGATCGAGGAATTGTATATGTAGATGGAATCAATCTAAATACTGCGAAAGAAAAACAATTAGTTCAGTTTAGACGAGACAGTGTGGCTTTTATTTATCAATCATATAACCTATTACCAATTTTAACAAACCGTGAAAATGTATCATTACCGGCGGATTTTGGAACAAAATCAGATATTGGTAATAAGAAGAAACGATCAGAACAGCTTATGTATGATATGGGTATTGGAGAATTCACAAAAGGGAGACCACTTCTTCTATCTGGTGGTCAACAACAAAGAGTTACAATTGCTAGGGCATTGATGAACAAAGCAAATATATTATTTTGTGATGAACCCACGGGCGATCTCGACAGCAAAACCGGTGATCAAGTAATGGAGATAATTGAACAAGCCAACAAGGAGGGTATTACGGTTGTGCTAGTAACACATGATGAACGTGTGGCAAAATGTGCAGATAGAATTATACAAATGTCAGATGGAAAAATAGTTAACTGATTTTCTACTAATTTTACTTAACTAACCTCTGAAAACTCATTCTAATTTTTATTCTAAGTTACTCCTAACTAATTTATGGATTTATAGAATCTATCTTTCTATATTGATTCTTTTGAGATTCTTCATCTTAACCGATTCATCTGATATTGTTTCTATATAATTTATGTTTAAGATTTAAATTATCCAGTTTTTTTAAATCAAGAATAGATAAAGGAAATGATTTCAATCCATTTCACTGCTGAATAGTAATGGATATTATCAATCTGTTTGGTGTTAGTATCTTATCTGAAGGCATCCATGTAAAATGTCTGATATTATTGGTTATAATAATAGCATCGCGATTTAAAGAAGTAATCCCAATTAGAAAATCTCTAAAATGGTGTCTAAATGGTAAATTTTGAATTTTAATTGCTTGAGAAACCGTTTTTTCAGCCACATTAGTATCAATTTCACTGATCGTTGCATTGATTTTTAACAAATCAGCTCTAAGATTTTCTTTTGATAAACCACGTGTTTCATACCAGAAGAGAGTTTCTATGTATACAATTATTGATATATTAATTTCAAATAAATCATTATTCAGTATTAACCAATCAATGAATTTCTGATTCTTGAAAACATTACTGTCCAGATCAATTTTCAATGAATAACCTACTCTTTAAGTTCAATTCTCAAATCTTCAATATCTGGTCCTGGTTTAGATAATTCTTCCTTGATTTTCTTACGTTCTGGAAACTTTTCATCGATTTTTCGTGATGCTTCTTCTAATATTTGATTTATTTTATCTTTGTCGATTTCAATATTGGTTGATGAATTATTTATCGACTTATAATGATTAATTGCTTCTTCAATAATTGTAGCTTCAGTCTTTCCTAATTCTAATGCAATTTTTTTGATCTTTTCTGCTAATTCATCATTCAAATCAATTGAAGTTGCCATTACGACCTAATATATAATAGTAACAATGATTTATAAAGTCCTAGATCTCAATATTGTTTTATTGATCAATCGATCCAGTCAATGTCTCTAGCTTTTCTCAATTCTTTCTAACATCTGTTCATGAAAAGTTCATTGACTTTTGCATCTTGACACAAACCAAGACACAGGTTATTAAATTTGAGTACTATTGGATGCTATATTCAAAATATCGAACTATAAATAAATTCATCTATCTCGAAAGCAAAACCGGAGATCAAGTGATGGAGATAATTGAACAAGTCAACAAGGAAGGTATTACTGTTGTGTTAGTAACAAATGATGAAAGCGTGGCAAAACGCACGGATCGAATTATACAAATGTCAGATGGACAAATAATATAGGCTAAATATTTACTAAAGTACAACCAAATATCAAGTCACAACTCAATTACAACCGGTTCTGATATGTAAATCA